>NZ_JBHUXV010000012.1:0-136350 GCF_042669125.1 Streptomyces sp. NPDC057253
GTCCAGGGGTGCGCCCCACCGGCGCGTGCGAGGAGCGGCGGGCCTCAAGGACCCGCACGGTCCCGGGCCCGCCTCATGGCTCCGTGGCTCAGCCGAGCGGCAGGCCGTTCACACCGGTGCCGGCGCCGCCGCCGGGCAGGATCTTGCCGACCGGCAGACCGCCGAGGAGACCGGCGACGGGCGCGGTCGGACCGTCGGCGAGCACCCGCTCGGCGGCGGGCTGCGCGGCCGCGAGGCCCGCGCCGAGCGCCGGCTGGGCCTGCGCCAGCGCCTCACCGGCACCCGGCAGCGCCTTGGTGAGGTTCTCGGTGGGGAGCCCCTGGGAGACGGTGCCGAGCGCCTGGGAGGCGTCCGGGACCGCCGGAGCGGCGTTCGCGGCACCCGCGCCGGCCGCGGCGAAGGCGGCACCGAGGGCGGCGACACCGAGGGTCTTGGCAGCAGACTGCTTCATGAATTGCGTCCTCGAAATGGGTTTACGGGGATGTGAGCGGTCCACGACCGTAAACATGCACACCCGCCCGCCGCAAACATCGAAATGCGGACGGATTGTGAACACCCGCCCGCATTCCGTACCGGAGAATTCCCGGGATCAGCCTTCCTCCGCCACAGAACCGCTGGTGGAGGCCGTCTGCTGGAACAGCCATTCGGATTTCAGCTCGGCATATCCGGGCTTGATGACGTCATTGATCATCGCGAGTCGTTCATCGAAAGGAATGAACGCTGATTTCATCGCATTGACGGAGAACCACTGCATGTCGTCGAGCGTGTAGCCGAACGCGTCGACAAGATGCTCGAATTCCCGGCTCATGCTGGTGCCGGACATCAGGCGGTTGTCGGTGTTCACGGTCGCCCTGAAGTGCAGCCGCCGCAGCAGTCCGATCGGATGCTCGGCGTACGAGGCGGCCGCCCCGGTCTGGAGGTTGGAGCTGGGGCACAGCTCCAGCGGGATCCGCTTGTCCCGGACGTAGGAGGCGAGCCGGCCGAGCTTGACGGTGCCGTCCTCGTGGACCTGGATGTCGTCGATGATGCGCACCCCGTGCCCGAGCCGGTCGGCGCCGCACCACTGGAGGGCCTGCCAGATGGACGGCAGCCCGAAGGCCTCGCCGGCGTGGATGGTGAAGTGGTTGTTCTCGCGCTTCAGGTACTCGAAGGCGTCGAGGTGCCGGGTGGGCGGGTAGCCGGCCTCGGCGCCCGCGATGTCGAAGCCGACCACGCCCAGGTCGCGGAAGCGGTTGGCGAGTTCGGCGATCTCCAGGGCACGGGCCGCGTGCCGCATCGCGGTGAGCAGGGCGCCGACGCGGATGCGGTGGCCGGCCGCCCTGGCCCTGCGCTCGCCTTCCCGGAAGCCCTCGTTGACGGCCTCGACGACCTCTTCGAGGGTCAGGCCCTTCTCCAGGTGCTGTTCGGGGGCGTAGCGCACCTCGGCGTAGACGACGCCGTCCTCGGCGAGGTCCTCGGCGCACTCGGCGGCCACCCGCACCAGCGCCTCGCGGGTCTGCATGACGCCGACGGTGTGCGAGAAGGTCTCCAAGTACCGCTCCAGCGAACCGGAGTCGGCGGCCTCGCGGAACCAGACGCCGAGCCGGTCCGCGTCCTTCTCGGGGAGCCCGCCGTACCCGGTCTCCCGGGCGAGGTCGACGATCGTGCCGGGACGCAGCCCGCCGTCGAGGTGATCGTGCAGCAGAACCTTGGGTGCCCGGCGGATCTGGTCCGAGCTCGGGGAGTTCCCCATCCGGTCAGTCTTGCTCGTCATTTCCGCACTCTAACGCCTACGCGCGTAGATCACCCAATGTACGAATCCGTCGATACGTAACGGTGACCGCCCGGCCTCGTGTCGTACACCCGCGCTTCTGACACTGTTCTGTCATGGCACAGCAAGCGACGCCGGTTCGCAGCGCCCGACTGGGCAGGACACTCGGCCCGGAGCCGGCGGCGGTGAGCGGTGTGGTGCTGCTCCTTCCGAGCGGCGACGAAACCTCTCTGCGCAGGCCCTCCGCCATGCGACTGCCGTCCGCCGTACGGGCGTTGGGGCGGCGGCTGGCCCGCGCGGGCCAGAGGGACGGGCTGGCGGCGCACCTCGTGCACTACCGCTACCGCGGGTGGAACGGCAGCGAGGCGCATCTCGCGCACGACGCGAACTGGGCCGCGGACGAGGTCGTACGGCGTTACGGGGACGTTCCCGTGGCTCTGGTAGGTGTCGACATGGGCGGGCGGGCGGCGCTGCACGCGGGCGGTCACGAGGCCGTCAACTCCGTGGTGGCGATCGCGCCTTGGCTGCCCGAGGAGGATGTGGCGGCCTCCCCCGAACCGGTGAAGCAGCTCGTGGGGCGGCGCGTGCTCGTCGTGCACGGCACGAACGACCAACGGACGGATCCCGAACTGTCGTTCCGGCTCGCGTCCCGGGCGAAGAAGGCCAACCGGGAGGTGTGCCGCTTCGAAGTCCACTCCGACGGACACAGGTTGCACCAGTACCGCTCCGAAGTACAGGCACTGACCCAGGACTTCGTCCTGGGAGCCCTGTTCGGCCACCCACTGTCCCGGCCTGTGCGGGATGCGTTGGCCGCGCCTCCGCCACTGGGCCTGCGAATGCCGCTCGCTTCGGGCTTCGGGCGCAGGCGGTAGGCCGCGGGCCCGTCCCCTTCACGCCGTACGCGTCTGCAAGAGCGTCCGGACGCCCCACCCAGGGGCGCGGGGAACTGCGCGACCAGCCACAACGCACCCGCACCCGCCCGACAACCGGACCCGGCACATCAGTAGGCGCCCGGCCCAAGCCCAGCGCAGCGGGGGCGCGGGGAACTGCGCGACCAGCCACAACGCACCCGCACCCGCTCGACAACCGAACCCGGCACCCACGTAGGCGCTCACTCAGGGCAACAGGCTGCCCCTTCTCGACAAGAGGAACTTCTTGAAGGCTGCCACCGGTGGGGTGTCCGGGTGGCCGTCCAGCCAGGCGACGCCGATCTCGCGGGCCGCTCTCGGGGCCGTGACCGTCAGTTCCGCCACCCCCGGGCGGGGGAAGGCCGGCGGGGGCAGCAGGGCCACGCCCAGGCCGGCCGCCACCAGGCCGCGGAGCGTCTCCGCCTCCTCCCCCTCGAAGGCGATCCGCGGCTTGAAGCCGGCCTCCTGGCAGAGGTCGTCGGTGATGCGGCGGAGGCCGTAGCCGGGTTCCAGGGTGACGAAGGCCTCGTCGGCGGCCTCGGCGAGGCGGACGCGCTTGCGGGCCGCGAGAGGGTGGTCGGCGGGGACCACGAGCCGCAGCTTCTGCTCGTCGAGGCGCCGGGCGACGAGGTCCGGGGCGGCCGGGACCGGCGAGGTCAGACAGAGGTCCAGCTCGCCCGCGCGCAGGCGTTCGATCATCGCCTCGCCGTAGGTCTGGACCAGGCTGAAGCGCACCCGGGGATGGTCGGCGCGGAAGGCGCGGATCAGGCCGGGCACGGTCTCCGAGCCCATCGTGTGCAGGAACCCGAAGGCGACCTTGCCGGTGGCCGGATCGGCGTCGGCACGGACCTCGTCGGCGGCCCGCCGGATTTCGGCGAGGGCCCGTTCGACCGAGACGAGGAAGGTGCGTCCCGCGGGGGTGAGGGAGACCGTACGTCCGATGCGGGCGAACAGGTCGACCCCGAGGTCCTGCTCCAGGCGGACCATCGCACGCGAGAGCGTCGACTGGGGTACGTCCATCTCCTGGGCGGCCCGGGTCACGTGCTCGGTGCGGGCGACGCCGGCGAAGTGGGCGAGCCGTGGCGCGAGCAGCGCGACGATGTCTTCTGTGTCACTGGACGGTGACAGGTGAGCCTGTGACCTCTGCTGATGCACCATGGGAACGATTATGGCGAATCCATGCATTGGACGGATAAGAGGAGCCGTACGTAACTTCGAGGCATGCCTGCCAGTACCGAGGCGTCCATCCACCTGGGCGCCGCATCCCCCGTCTCCACCCCCGACTCCCGTCTGACCCCGGGCGGCCCCGGCTACCGCCGGATGAGCTTCGCCCTCTTCCTCGCCGGTGTCGCGACCTTCGCGCTGCTGTACTCCACACAGGCTCTTCTCCCGCTGATCTCGGGCGAGTTCGGGGTGGCGGCGAGCGAGGCGAGCTGGACGGTGGCGGCCGCGACCGGCGGACTGGCGCTGTTCGTGCTGCCGATGAGCGCCGTCTCCGAGCGCTTCGGACGCCGTACGGTCATGACGGCCTCGCTGGCCGTCGCGGTGACGGTCGGTCTCCTGGTCCCCTTCGCGCCCTCGCTGCCCGCGCTGGTGGCGCTGCGGGCGGTGCAGGGGGCGGCCCTGGCCGGGCTGCCCGCGTCCGCGACGGCGTATCTGGCCGAAGAGGTCCGCCCGAAGGCCCTGGTCACGGCGATCGGTCTGTTCGTGGCCGGCAACAGCGTCGGCGGGATGAGCGGCCGGGTCATCACGGGCTGGGTCGCGCAGGAATGGGGCTGGCGGGTGGCCGTCGGGGTCATCGGCGCGATCGCGGTGGCCTGTGCGGTGGCGTTCCGTCTGCTGCTGCCGGCGCCCCGGCACTTCAAGGCGGGCTCCCTGAAGCCGCGCGTGCTGCTCGGCACGGTCCGCGCCCACCTCTCCAACCCCCTGCTGTGCCGGCTGTACGCCATCGGCGCGCTGTTCATGACCGTCTTCGGCGGCGTCTACACGGTGATCGGCTACCGCCTGACGGAGGCGCCGTTCTCGCTCCCCCAGGGCATCATCGGCTCGATCTTCCTGGTCTACCTGGTGGGCACGGTGTCCGCGTCCACGGCGGGCCGCCTGGTCGGCCGCCTCGGCCGCCGGGGCGCGCTGTACGCGGCGGGCGGTACGACGGCGACGGGTCTGCTGCTCTCCCTCGCGGACTCCCTGCCCGTGGTGCTGCTCGGCCTGGTCCTGATCACGGGCGGCTTCTTCGCGGGCCACGCGGTCGCCTCGTCGGCGGTCAGCAAGACGGCCACCCACGGCCGCGCCCAGGCCTCGGCCCTCTACCAGTCGGCCTACTACATCGGCTCCAGCGCGGGCAGCACGGTCGGCGCACTCGCCTTCCACGCGGGCGGCTGGGCCGGGACGGTCACGGTGGGCCTCCTCGCGGTGCTCGGCGTCGTGACGATCACCGTCCTCGGAACGCGTGCGGCCCGGGTCCAGCAGCGGCTCGCGACGGCCTGAGCCGCACGTCTGACTTCCCCCTGGTCGAGGTCGGTCGGCCAGGGGGAGTCTTCTGCTCGGGTCGATCTCAGCCCTGTGCTGGCCCCAGAAGATCCCTGACCTGCACGTTCACCCACTCGGCACGCCATTGTCAGACCCCTGCGGTAGTTTCCGAGTACTGGGCGCAAAGGCGCGACACAGCACGGCCACAGGGGTGGGTGGACGATGACGGACAGCACGGCGACGACGACAGATCTCGACCTCAGGCTCGAGAAGCACCGCACCGAGCTCACGGGGTACTGCTACCGCATGCTCGGCTCCTCCTTCGAGGCCGAGGACGCGGTGCAGGACACGATGGTCCGGGCCTGGCGGAGCTACGACAAGTTCGAGGGCCGCTCCAGCCTCCGCTCCTGGCTGTACCGCATCGCGACCAATGTCTGTCTGGACATGCTGACGGCCGGCAACAAGCGCGCCCGCCCCATGGACCTCTCGGAGTCGACCCCCCTCGCCCAGGCCGCCCTCTCCCCCCGCCCGGACCACACCTGGCTGGAGCCGATGCCCGACAACCGCGTCCTGCCGACCGTCGAGGACCCGGCGGAAGCAGCCGTCGCCAAGGAGACCGTGCGGCTCGCCTTCATGGCCGCCCTCCAGAACCTGCCCCCCAAGCAGCGCGCGGTGCTGATCCTGCGCGAAGTGCTGGCCTGGAAGGCCAGCGAGGTCGCCGAGCTGCTCGACACCTCCGTCGCCTCGGTCAACAGCGCCCTCCAGCGCGCCCGCGCCACCCTCGCCGAGCGGGAGGAGCAGGGCGCCGACGCGGCCGTCTCCGACCCTCTGGACGAGGAGCAGCAGAAGCTCCTGGACCGCTATGTGAAGGCGTTCGAGGGCTATGACATGACGGCCCTGACGGCCCTCCTCCACGAGGACGCCATCATGACGATGCCGCCGTTCGACCTGTGGCTGACGGGCCACGACGACATCACGGGCTTCATGACCACCCTGGGCTCCGCCTGCGAGGGCTCCCGTCTGATCCCGGTCGAGGTCAACGGCCTGCCGGGCTTCGCCCAGTACAAGCCGGACCCCGAGAAGGGCGGCTGGACCCCCTGGTCGATCCAGGTGCTGGAGATCTCAGACGGCCGGCTCACCGGGTTCCACTTCTTCCTGGACACCCAGCGCTGGTTCCCCCTGTTCGGCGTCCCCCTCCATCTCGAAGCGGAGGCCGACGAGGTCAAGGAGGGCGTGTAGCGCGGGGTCCGGGTCGCGCAGTCTGATCCGTCCCCCGGCGCGCTTGGCGGCCAGTTGCAGCCGGGCCAGCAGGTCCACCGTGCCGAGCCCCGGCGGCCCGAGCCCGGCGACATCGCACACCACCACCCCGGCGCGGGTCGTCCGCAACAGGGCCCGGACCTCGTCGCTCAGCCCCCTCACCTCGTCCCGGGTGACGGGGCCGGTCAGCACGAGTACAGCGGGTGTCATGGCGTCCACGATCGGTAGACCGGGCGGGTGGGCCTAACTCATCGGCCGTGGCGTGAGCGCGGCCGCCTCTCGGCGCGGGAAGGATCACGTTGACCTGGGTGGCGTCTTCCCCCGAGGGTTAGCTGTATGCGCCACCCATCAGCACCTGACTGGATACCGCACGCCCTCCTCAGCCTTGGGGAGTCCCCGTGCAGGGAGTGCTGACCGGCTTCGCGGTGATCGCGGTGGTGATCGGGGTCGGCTATCTCATCGGCCTGCGCGGTTACCTCGGCGACCAGGGCCGCGAGGTCCTGACCAAGCTCGCCTTCCATGTCGCCTCCCCCGCCCTGCTGTTCACCACGCTCGCCCGGGCCGACCTGTCGGTGATCTTCTCCAGCCGCCTGCTGGTGACCGCGCTCAGCACGGCCGCGGCGGCGGGCGTCTTCGTGGCGGTGGGTGTCGTACGGGGCTGGGGGCTGGGCCGTACGACGATCGGCGCGCTGTGCTCGTCGTACGTCAACTCGGGGAACCTCGGTATCCCGATCGCGGTGTACGTCCTGGGCGACGCGTCGCTGGTGGCGCCGGTGCTGTTGTTCCAGCTGGTGGGGGTGACGCCGGTCGCGCTGACGGTCCTGGACCTGGCGTCGGGCGAGGGCGAGAAGGGTCCGCTGTGGCGGCGCCTGCTCACCCCCCTGCGCAATCCGATCGCGGTGGGCTCGCTGGCCGGCGTGGCGGTCTCGGCGGCGGGTCTGAAGGTGCCGGCCCCCGTGATGGATCCCCTGACCCTCATCGGCGGCATGTCGGTCCCGGCGGTCCTGCTCGCGTTCGGCATCTCCCTGTGCGGCAGCACGATGCCCGGCCGGGGCCCGGAACGGCAGCTCGTGCTGCTCTCGGTGGTGCTGAAGTCGGTGGGGCAGCCGGCGGCGGCGTGGGTGCTGGCGGCCGGTGTCTTCGGCCTCCACGGAGCCCAACTCCTCGACGTGGTGGTCACGTCGGCCCTCCCGGCCGCGCAGAACCTCTACACCTACGCCTCCACCTACGGCGTGGGCGAACGCCTGGCCCGGGATTCGATCCTGGTGTCGACGGTGTTGTCGGTACCGGTGCTGGTGGTCGTGGCGGCGCTGCTGGGGTGAGTCACGTCTCGGGGAACTCGCCGGTGTCGATGACGAGGTCGAAGGGCGCGGGGAGGGTGAGCAGCTCACCGAACTTGGCGACGGCTAGCGGGCGGTAGACGTCTCCCTGGGGCTCTCCGTAGAGGGTCGCTGTGGGACCTTCGGGTGCCCAGCGGTCGACGAGGAGGTAAAGGGGGATGCCGGCGGAGGCGTAGGCGGCGGGCTTGTTCACGCGGTCGTGGCGAGCGTTCTTCCTGGAGGTGACCTCAACGACGAGCTCAGCCACGGCGGCCGGCAGATAGGTGTCCGCCTCAGTGCACTCCTGGACCGGGGCGACCAGGATGTCTGGGATGAACATGCCGAGCCGCGAGGGGACGGCGATGGCCTGTGTCTGATAGACCCCCCAGTTTGCGGGGATCACGGAGTACAGGCGACGCTGGATGCGTTCCGCGATCACGTTGTGACGGGGTGCGGGAGCAGGTGACACGGTGATGATCCCCTCGATGATCTCCACCTTGCTGCCCTCGGGCCAGTCCATCTCCTCCCAGAACCGGACGAGGTCGTCCCAGCTCTGCTCGGGGTCGTGGCCCACGGTGAGTGCGCTCATCGCGGTCTCCTTCGGTTGCGTCACCGATCCCAGCATGCCGAACGGGACCGGTGGGGGTCCACCGATCCCGTTCACCCAAAAGGGGAATTACCTGGTCAGGCGATACGTTCCAGCACAACGGGCGAGGCCGTGAAGGCCGTTCCCGCCGCGCCGATGTCGTAGGAGCCCTCGATCGACTGGAGGGCGTACTCGAAGCGTTCCGGAGTGTCCGTGTGGAGGGTCAGGAGGGGCTGGCCCTCCGTCACCGTGTCGCCGGGCTTGGCGTGGAGTTCCACGCCCGCGCCCGCCTGCACCGGGTCCTCCTTGCGGGCCCGGCCCGCGCCGAGGCGCCAGGCGGCGACGCCGACGCCGTAGGCGTCGAGGCGGGTCAGGACGCCCGAGGACGGCGCCTTGACGACGTGCTGCTCACGCGCCACCGGCAGTTCCGCGTCCGCGTCGCCGCCCTGGGCCGCGATCATCCGCCGCCAGACGTCCATCGCCGAACCGTCGGCCAGCGCCTTCGCCGGGTCGGCGTCGCGGATGCCCGCCGCCGCCAGCATCTCGTGGGCCAGCGCGAGGGTGAGCTCCACGACGTCCGAGGGGCCCCCACCCGCCAGGACCTCCACCGACTCACGGACCTCCAGGGCGTTGCCGGCCGTGAGGCCGAGCGGGGTCGACATGTCCGTCAGGAGCGCGACCGTCCTGACGTCATGGTCGGTGCCCAGGCCCACCATCGTGGACGCCAGTTCCCGCGCGTCCTCGATGGTCTTCATGAAGGCGCCGGTGCCGACCTTGACGTCCAGGACCAGCGAGCCGGTGCCCTCCGCGATCTTCTTCGACATGATCGAGGAGGCGATCAGCGGGATCGCCTCGACCGTGCCGGTGACGTCCCGCAGGGCGTACAGCTTCTTGTCGGCCGGGGCCAGGCCGTCGCCCGCCGCGCAGATCACCGCGCCGGTGGTGTCGAGGACGTGCAGCATCTCCTCGTTGGACAGCAGCGCGCGCCAGCCGGGGATCGACTCCAGCTTGTCCAGCGTGCCGCCGGTGTGGCCGAGGCCCCGGCCCGAGAGCTGGGGGACGGCCGCACCGCAGGCCGCCACCAGGGGCGCGAGCGGCAGCGTGATCTTGTCGCCGACGCCGCCCGTGGAGTGCTTGTCCGCCGTGGGGCGGGACAGGGACGAGAAGTCCATCCGCTCGCCCGAAGCGATCATCGCCGCCGTCCAGCGGGCGATCTCGCCGCGGTTCATGCCGTTGAGCAGGATCGCCATCGCGAGCGCGGACATCTGCTCATCGGCGACCTCCCCGCGGGTGTACGCGTCGATGACCCAGTCGATCTCCTCGTCGCTGAGCTCGCCGCGGTCCCGCTTGGTGCGGATGACGGAGATGGCGTCCATGGCCATGCAGGGCTTTCCTTCCGGGAATTACTTGGTGAGGTGCTCCGGCCCGAAGGCCTGCGGGAGCATCTCCGACAGCGGCAGGATCCCCTCCGGGGTCTCCAGGAGGAGATCGGCGCCGCCGAACTCGTAGAGCAGCTGGCGGCAGCGGCCGCACGGGACGAGCACCTCGCCCCGGCCGTCCACGCAGGTGAAGTGCGTGAGCCGGCCGCCCCCCGTGTTCTGCAGCTCCGAGACCAGGCCGCACTCGGCGCACAGGCCGAGGCCGTAGGAGGCGTTCTCGACGTTGCAGCCGGTGATCGTACGGCCGTCGTCGACCAGGGCGGCCACGCCGACCGGGTAGCCGGAGTACGGGGCGTACGCCCGGGACATGGCGTCCCGGGCGGCCGCCCGCAGTGCCCCCCAGTCGACGCCCGTCACTTGCCCTGGCCCTTCCGGTAGCGCATGCCGTCCGCCTTGGGCATCCTGAGGCGCTGCGCGGACAGCGACAGCACCAGCAGGGTCACGACGTACGGGGTGGCACCCACGAAGTCGCTCGGCACCTCGTCGGTGACCAGGTACCAGACCAGGACGCCCGCGGCCACCAGGAGGCTGATGCCGCCCTGCCAGTGCGCCTTCTTGTACAGCTTCCACCCTGCCATCGCGATGAGCAGCACGAACAGCAGGAGCAGCAGCGCGTGGACGGTCTCGCCGCCGTTGCGCAGCTGGAGCGCGTCGGAGTAGCCGAACAGGCCCGCGCCCATGGCGAGGCCGCCGGGCCGCCAGTTGCCGAAGATCATGGCGGCGAGACCGATGTAACCGCGGCCGCCGGTCTGGCCCTCGAGGTAGCTGTGCGAGGTGACCAGCGCGAGGAAGGCGCCACCGAGGCCGGCGAGACCGCCGGAGACGGCCACGGCCATGTACTTGTACTTGTAGACGTTGACACCGAGGGACTCGGCGGCGATCGGGTTCTCACCGCAGGAGCGCAGGCGCAGACCGAACGCGGTGCGCCACAGCAGCCACCAGCTGCCGACGAACAGCGCGACCGCGAGGACCGTCACCACGGACAGGTCGGTGACCAGGCCGCCGAGGATGCCGGCGATGTCGGAGATCAGGAACCAGTGGTGGTTCTCGATGGAGTGCAGCCCGCTGGACAGGCCCGGGACGTCGAAGTTGGGCAGCGAGTCCACCGGCGGGGACTGCTTGGGGTTGCCGCCCTCCTCGGCCGCCTTGCCGTCGACGAAGAACAGCTTGGCGAGGTACTGGGTGGTGCCCAGTGCGAGGAGGTTGATCGCGACACCGGAGACGATGTGGTCGACGCCGAAGGTGACGGTCGCGACCGCGTGCAGCAGACCGCCGACGACGCCGAAGCCGACGCCGCACAGCAGGCCGAGCCAGGGGCTGGACTGCCAGCCGATCCAGCCGGCGCCGAAGGTGCCGAGGATCATCATGCCTTCGAGGCCGATGTTGACCACGCCGGAGCGCTCGGACCACAGACCGGCCAGGCCCGCGAGGCCGATCGGCACGGCGAGGCTGAGGGCGGCGGAGACCTGGCCCTCGGAGGTGAGCTGGTCGGAGCCGGAGATGACGCGGACCGCGGCGACGAGCAGCAGCGCGCCGGCGACGATCATCAGGATCTGGCCGAGCGAGCGGCCCGACCGGACGGCGGAGTCCGCCTTGGGAGCCGCGGGGGGCGGCGTGTCGGTCATCGTGGCAGTCATCACGCCACCTCCTGCTTCTGGGTCGGGGTGGCGGCCTGGGCGGCGAGCTCGGCGCCGACCCGCTGCTGCTGACGCTTGAGCCCGTAGCGGCGTACGACCTCGTAGGCGATGACGACGCACAGGACGATGACGCCCTGGATCACGCCGAGGATCTCCTTGTCGTAGCCCTCGAACTCCAGGTGGTTGGTGGTGCGCTCCAGGAAGCCCCACAGCAGGGCGCCGAGCGCGATGCCGACCGGGTTGTTGCGGCCGAGCAGGGCGATGGCGATACCGGTGAAGCCGATGCCGACGGGGAAGTCGTTGCTGAACTGGTGGCTGTCGTTGAGCAGGGTCGGCATGCCGATCAGGCCGGCGATGGCGCCGGAGATGAGCATGCTGGTCGCGACCATCTTCTTCACGGAGACACCGCTCGCGGCGGCGGCGGACTCGGACTGGCCGACGGTGCGCAGGTCGAAGCCGAACCGGGTGCGGCCGAGCACGAACCAGTACCCGATGCCGACGAGCACGGCGATCACGATGAAGCCCCACAGCTCGCCCGCCGCGCCGGTGTCGATCTGGAAGAAGTACGACGACTCCGGCAGCGGCTTGGTGGAGACGACGGTGCCGCCGGCCTGGAGCTCGGCGAGCTTTCCGGGCTGGAGGAGGTAGGCGATGATCGCGGTGGCGATCGCGTTGAGCATGATCGTCGAGATGACCTCGCTCACGCCGCGGGTCACCTTCAGCACGCCCGCGATGCCCGCCCACACGGCGCCGGTGCCCATGGCGCACAGGATGATCAGCGGGATGGAGATCCAGCCCGGCGTGGTCAGCGCGCCACCGAGGACGGCGGCGAAGAACGCGGCGATGCGGTACTGGCCGTCGACGCCGATGTTGAACAGGTTCATCCGGAAGCCGATGGCCACCGCGACGCCCGCGAGGTAGTACGTGGTCGCCTTGTTGAGGATGTAGACCTGGCTGTCGCTGGCGGAGCCGTAGGTCAGCATGTCGCTGAAGGCGGCTCCCGGGTTCTTGCCGGTGGCGAGGATCACCAGGGTGGTGACGACGAGCGCGGCGACGACCGCGAGCAGCGGGGCCGCGATGCCGAGGAGCAGCCGCTCCTTGTCGATGCGTTGGGTCAGCTTGTTCATCGGGCGTCGTCCTCGTCGTCCTCGGCGGAGACCGCTGCGGAGTCCCCTGTGGAGCCCTCTGCGTGCTCCAGGTGGCCGGTGGCCGCGCCGGTCATGGCGGAGCCCAGCTCCTCGGGGGTGATGGTGGCGGGGTCGGCGTCGGCGACCAGTCGGCCGCGGTACATCACCCGCAGGGTGTCGGACAGCCCGATGAGCTCGTCCAGGTCGGCGGAGATCAGCAGCACGGCCAGGCCCTCGCGGCGGGCCTCGCGGATGTGGTCCCAGATCGCGGCCTGCGCGCCGACGTCCACACCGCGGGTGGGGTGGGCGGCGATGAGCAGCTTGGGTGCGTGGCTCATCTCCCGGCCGACGATCAGCTTCTGCTGGTTGCCGCCGGACAGCGAGCCGGCGGTGACGTCGATGCCGGGGGTGCGGACGTCGTACGCCTGGATGATGCGCTCGGTGTCGGTGCGGGCGCCCTTGATGTCCAGGAGCTGGCCGCGGGAGTTGGGCTTCTCGGTGACATGGCCGAGGATGCGGTTCTCCCACAGCGGGGCCTCGAGGAGCAGGCCGTGGCGGTGGCGGTCCTCGGGGATGTAGCCGACGCCGGCCTCGCGGCGGTGGCGGGTGGGGACGTGGGAGATGTCGGTGCCGTCGAGGGTGACGGTGCCGGAGTCGGGGTCGCGGATGCCCATGATGGCCTCGACCAGCTCGGACTGGCCGTTGCCCTCCACGCCGGCGATGCCGAGGACCTCGCCCTTGTGGATGGTGAAGGAGATGTCGTCGAGGATGATCCGCTCGACGCCGTCGAGGTCGGTCTGGGCCAGGCGCAGGCCGTCCAGCTTGAGCAGCGCCACGTCGGTGACCGTGGACTCCTCGGTCTCCGGGGTGGGCAGTTCGCTGCCGACCATCAGCTCGGCGAGCTGCTTGGAGGTGGTGCCGGCGGGCTCCACGGTGCCGACGGTGGTGCCGCGGCGGATGACGGTGATCTCGTCGGCCACCGACAGGACTTCGCCGAGCTTGTGGGAGATGAAGATGACGGTGAGGCCCTCGGCCTTGAGCTCGCGCAGGTTGTCGAAGAGCGCGTCGACCTCCTGGGGCACGAGGACGGCGGTGGGCTCGTCGAGGATCAGGGTCTTGGCGCCGCGGTAGAGGACCTTGAGGATCTCCACGCGCTGGCGGTCGGCGACGCCGAGCTCTTCGAGGAGGACGTCGGGGCGGACGTTCAGGCTGTACGCGTCGGAGATCTCCCGGATCTTCGCGCGGGCCTTGGCGCCGATGCCGTACAGCTTCTCAGCGCCCAGGACGACGTTCTCCAGGACGGTGAGGTTGTCGGCGAGCATGAAGTGCTGGTGCACCATGCCGATGCCGCGGCCGATGGCGTCGGCGGGGGTGTGGAAGGTGACCGTCTCGCCGTTCACCGTGATGGTGCCCTCGTCCGGCTGCTGCATGCCGTAGAGGATCTTCATCAGGGTGGACTTGCCGGCACCGTTCTCACCGCACAAGGCGTGCACGGTGCCCGTGCGGACGGTGATGTCGATGTCCTTGTTGGCGACGACGCCGGGGAATCGCTTGGTGATGCCGCGCAGTTCGACGGCAGCGGGAGGGCTGGACGCGTTGATGGCGCACTCTCCTCGGGGAAAAGGGGCTGCGTAGGGGAGGGCAGGCGTCGGCGACGCTAGCGCGGCAACTCCATGCTACACGCGTAGAGTTGACACATTGTTATGGCTCGACGAGGGGGTTGTCGAGGCCCCCTCGTCGAGCCCGGGTTCCGGCGGGAACCGTCAGGTCAGCTGGTCTTGACCGTGATGGTGCCGTCGACGATCTTCTTCTTCGCCTCGTCCAGCTTGGGCTGGATGTCGTCGATGAAGCCACCGCTGGTGGAGAGGCCCACACCGCCCTTGGCGAGCGAGTAGAGCTGGTTGCCGGTCAGCGGCTTGCCGTCGTGGACGGACTTGATGAAGTCGTAGACGCCGACGTCGACGTTCTTGACCATCGAGGTCAGGATCGAGTTCTTGAACTTGGACAGACCCGGGATGTTGTACTGGTCCGAGTCCACGCCGATGGCCCAGGCGCCCTTGACGCCGGAGACGGCCTCGATCGAGCCGTTGCCGGAGGAGCCGGCCGCGGCGTAGATCACGTCGACGCCGTTGTCGAGCATGCCGGACGCGGCCTCCTTGCCCTTGGCGGGGTCGGCGAAGCCGGAGAAGTCCGAGCCGTGGGTCAGGTACTGGACGTCGACCTTGACCTTGGGGTTGGTGTCCTTGACGCCCTGGGCGTAGCCCGCCTCGAACTTCTTGATCAGCGGGGTGTCCACGCCGCCGATGAAGCCGACGTGGTCCTTCTTGGTCTTCAGCGCCGCGGCGACACCGGCGAGGTAGGAACCCTGCTCCTCGGTGAAGGTGATGCTGTCGACGTTCGTGGCCTTCGCGACCGAGTCGATGAGACCGAAGCTGACCTTCGGGTACTTGGGGGCGACCTTGTCGATCGAGGTGGCGTAGGAGAAGCCGACGGCCACGATCGGGTTGTAGCCGGCGTCCGCCAGGTCGGTCAGGCGCTGCTCGCGGTCGGCCTCGGTGTCGGAGCTCTTGGCGGTCAGCTCCTTGAGGGAGCCGCCGAACTCCTTCGAGGCCTTGTCGGCACCGCGCGCGGCGGAGTCGTTGAAGGAGCGGTCGCCACGGCCGCCGACGTCGTAGGCGAGACCGATCTTGATGCCGCCCTTGCCACCGTCAGACGACGAGGAGGAGGACGAGCTGTCGTTCTCGGAGGAGGTGCTGCCACACGCGGTGGCAGTCAGTGCGAGAGCTGCGGTCGCGATACACGCAGCGGAAAGCTTGGCTACCCGGCGCACGGGAGGCTCCTTCACCTGACCTGAGCGCCTTGTCGGCGCTTCATGTGAGCACCATGCCAGTGCTCGGGCCCGGACGCCCCTGCGGCGTCGGCTTCGCGGCATCGTAACGCGCGTAGATGTCGGAAACAGACCTCTTCCGAAGCCGTTATCGATTCGAGGCAAACAGCGTCTGAACTGAGGGTCTTCGGCCTTCGCACACCCGGATTGCGATGAGTGCACGATTGGCTTACGAGCATGTTGCGCCGGGCGGCGGAACGGCCCCCGAGGGGGCCGTTCGTCAGGTGCCGGTCGGGGTGGAGTCAGCTCGCGGCGTCCAGCAGGGCCGCCGCCGTGAAGAGTTCCACGCCCACGGTGATCGCGGACTCGTCGGCGTCGAAGTCACCCTGATGGAGGTCGCGCACGGTCCGCTCGCCCGGCGTGCGCACGCCGAGACGGGCCATGGCGCCCGGCACCTGCTGGAGGTACCAGGAGAAGTCCTCGCCGCCGAGGCTCTGCTCGGTGCTCTCGACGGAGTCGGCTCCGCGCCGGGCGGTCATGGCCGCACGGATCAGCCCGGTCACCTCGGCGTCGTTGACGACGGGCGGGACACCGCGCACGTAGTTGATCTCGGACTTGGCCCCGTGCAGATTGGCGACCTCGT
Source organism: Streptomyces sp. NPDC057253 (assembly GCF_042669125.1). Lineage (NCBI taxonomy): Bacteria > Bacillati > Actinomycetota > Actinomycetes > Kitasatosporales > Streptomycetaceae > Streptomyces > Streptomyces sp. NPDC057253. The sequence continues at coordinate 15,963 of NZ_JBHUXV010000012.1, forward strand.
CGATCGCGGCCACGACGACGTCCGGGGCCTGCCGCCAGGTGTCGAGGTCGAGGCAGCGCACGGTCCCGGAGAGCTCGGCGTGCTGCGGGATGACGTTCGGGGCGTGCCCCGACTCGATGCGGCCCCAGGTCACGGCGAGCCCGGCCCGGGTGTCGACGCGCCGGCCGACGATGGCGGGTACGTCGGTGACGACGCGGGCGGCGGCGGTGACGAGGTCGGTGGTGAGATGCGGCCGGGCGGTGTGCCCGCCGGGGCCGTCCAGGGCGATCTCCAGCCGGTCGCAGGCGGAGGTGATGGCACCGGTCCGCAGCCCGATCTTCCCGGCGTCGACCCGCGGGTCGCAGTGCACGGCGAGGATCTTCCCGACGCCTTCCAGCACCCCGCAGTCGATGGCGTCGGCGGCCCCGCCGGGCAGCACTTCCTCGGCGGGCTGGAAGAGCAGCCGCACGGGCCGGGGCAGCAGCCCCTGCCGGTCGAGCTCGGCGAGCACGAGCCCGGCGCCGAGCACGACGGTCGTATGCACGTCATGCCCGCAGGCGTGCGCCCGGTCGGGCACGGTCGACCGGTACGAGCACTCGGTCTTGGTGTCCGGGATGGGGAGGCCGTCGATGTCGGCACGCAGGGCGAGCATGGGCGTGCGCCCGTCCCAGTCGCCGATGTCACATACGAGCCCGGTCCCGACGGCGAGCACCCGGGGCTTCAGCCCGGCCCGCTGGAGCCGTTCCTTGATCGCCGCGGTGGTGCGGAACTCCTGGTTGCCGAGTTCCGGGTGCATGTGCAAGTCGCGCCGGAAGTGGACGAGTTCTGCGTGCAGCGACGCGGAAAGGGCGCCGGGGAGCTGATCTCCGGCGGCATCGACCTCGGACTCTGGTGACATCAGTTGCTTCACCCTCTTAAGCGTAGGACGCCTCAGTGGCTGCCTGACCCTCGATCAACAAAACTTCAACCCGTCAGGGGAGGAAAATCTGGCCGCTCGAAGCATGGGACTGGCTGGAGGTGGGTAGAAACTCCGTTTCCCCACGGATACCACGGCCAGTCCTCCACGCGCCGGTTTGTTCACCTGTCGGGACCGGGTGGGGGCGAAACCGGGGCAGAGTCCCGGAATCATCACCGCCGGGCACGGGGTGGCGACAGAGAGTGCGCGGGGGTGCGCTGGGCGCGGAATTCACCCGGACGGCGGCGGGACCCCGCTGACGCCGACCCGGCTCAACGCCCCAGCCATTCGTCGAGCAGAGCGGCCTCGGCGGCACTGAGCTGGGGCAGCTCGGGCGCGAGGGCACGGAAGGCGGCGACGACGGCAGCGGGGGTCGGCGGAGCCGGCACGGCGGGCTCGTCTGCGAGGCCGGCGGGCTCTTCTACGAGGCTGGCGGGCCCTTCTGGGAGGCTGGCGGGCTCTTCCGGGAGGGTGGCGGGCTCTTCTACGAGGATGGCGCGCGCGATCGCGTCGAACGCGGCGTCGGAGAGGCCCGGGTCGACCTCCCCCGGCGACAGGGTCAGCAGCGTGTGGATGGTGCCGACCCCGGCCGCGTGGATGAGGTTGACGGCGCGCTCCTCGCTCACCCGCAGCAGCCCCGCGGCGGCGACCCGGTGCACCCGCTCGGCGAGGATCCGCATCCCCTGGGCCTGCGCCGGGGTGTCCCGGGCGCGGACGGGATCGAGCAGCAGGCTGTAGACGTACGGGTTGGCCAGCCCGAAGCCGATCTGCGTGTGCCATCCGACGCGGAGGTCCGCCACCGGGTCACCCGAGAGACCGACGGTCCGCTTGGCGGCCACGTGCTCGGCGAAGACGTGCTCCGCGGCGGCGTCCAGCAGGGCGTCCTTGTCCTGGAAGAGGCGGTAGAGGGCGGGCGGCTGCAACCCGGCCTCCTGGGCCACGCGCCGGGTGGTCACCGCTGCGGGCCCCTGCTCGCGCAGCAGGTCGGCGGCGGCTCTCAGGATGCGGTCCCGGGTGGCGTCCCGCCGCTGCGTGTTCGTCGGCATGACGGCGATGGTATCGCCGATACCACCCATCACCCGCTCTTGATTCCAGTGGAAGTATCAGTGATAACGTAAAAGTGGTTCCACTGGAAACAGCCGCCATCGCGAGGGAGTCGAAGATGCTGATCGTCACGGGAGCGACCGGACAGCTGGGGGCGCTGGTCGTCGAGCGTCTGCTGGAGCGGGTGCCGGCCGGGGAGGTGGGCGTCAGTGTGCGCGATCCGGAGAGGGCGGCGGATCTCGCCGCGCGAGGTGTCCGGGTCCGGGCGGCGGACTTCACCGAACCCGACGGACTCAAGGAAGCCTTCGAGGGCGCCGAGCGCGTACTGATCGTCTCCACGGCGATCAGGGACGGGGCCACCGCGACGGCGGCCAACATCGCCGCGGTCGACGCGGCCAGGGACGCGGGCGCGGAACGCATCCTGTACACGAGCCACCAGGCCGCCTCACCCACGTCGCTCTTCCCGCCGATGCGGGTGCACGCGGCCACGGAGAAGCATCTGGAGCAGCTCGGCGTCCCCTTCACCGCCCTGCGCAACGGCTTCTACGCGGCCACGCTCCGCTCCTACGTCGGCACGGCACTGGAGACGGGCACGCTCGCCGTACCCCAGGACGGCCCGGTGTCCTGGACGGCCCACGAGGACCTGGCGGACGCGGCGGTGGCCGCCCTGACCGAGGACACCCCGCTCGACGGCATCACGCCCCCACTGACGGCCCCCCACACGCTGGACTTCGCCGAGGTCGCCGCGATACTCGGCCGCACCACCGGCCGCACGGTCACCCGGGTCGTCATGGACGACGCCGCGTGGACGTCCACGGCGGTCACCGACGGCATGCCGCGCCCACTCGCGGAGTTCCTCCTGACGATGTTCACCGCGGCACGAGAGGGAGAGTTCGCCGTGACGAACCCCGCGCTGGAGACGACGGTGGGCCACCCGGCGAGGACCGTCCAGGACCTGGTGGAGGCGGTCGTAGGGTCACGGTGACCGAGGTCCCGCCACGCACGGGCTGCGCCCGGGCGGCGACCGCCGGACCCACCGAGCGATGCCCACGCGGACCTCACCGAACCGCCAGCTCGCTTGCGGCGCGCCCGCGCACCCTCAACCCCGCCCCAGAGCCCAAGAGATGCGCCGACACACCCACCTGGCCCCCGCTGTCCCCCGGCCGCCCGCTCGCTTCTCCCCCGTGCTGGAGTGAGCCGAGTCAAGGGTGGCCCGGAGGGCCATCGCCGGAGGCGACGCGCGAGCGCCCTTTACTCGGCTCACGGAAGCACGACACTGCGAAAGAAGCGGGCGGCCCGACGGCCACGTCTAGGCGGCCCCCAGCTCACACCACACGAACTTCCCCCGGTTCCCACCCCTGGCCAACGGCTGCCACCCCCACAGATCCGCACAGGCCTCGACCAACGCCAGCCCTCTCCCTTCCTCCTCCAGCAGACCGAACTCCCCCGGCGGCTCGGGAGGTTGAGGATCCGCATCCCAGGCCCCGATCCGCAGCACCCCAGCCGACCACCGCACCCGCAGCGCGGCCGGCCCCTTGGTGTGCCGTACGGCATTGGAGACCAACTCCGCGGCGAGCAGCTCCGCGGTGTCTGTCAGACGGATCAGGCCGTGCATCGTCAGGATGAGCCGGAGAGTGCGGCGGGCGACGGTGACTGCTCGGACGTCGTTCGGGATGTACAGCGTGTACTCCCAGGGGTCGTTTTCCGGCATGGGTCAACTCCACTTCGGTTGAGGGGTGTTGGGCGCGGTGGCGGTGCCGCGTCCGTCATGGCAGGACGGAGCGGTGCACTTCCGCAGAGTGTGCGGTGCATCACCGACGGTAGGGATTAGCGTTTAGGTTTCGCAAGCCGATCCCGTAATCTGACTCCGAACGAGCCGCGCCCTTCAGGCGCGTTGGAAGGAGCACGCGATGGCGTTGAGGCGCGACCCGACCGCACGTCAAATGCGCCTGGCTGTAGAGCTGCGCAGGCTCCGCGAAGCGGCAGGGCTGACGAACCGCCAGGCAGCCGACCTGCTGGGAGTGAGCACCGCGCAGGTCAGCCAGATCGAGTCGGGCGTCGCAGGAGTGAGCGAGAAACGCCTTCGCCGCCTGGCCGCTCACTACTCCTGCGCCGACAGCGCGTTGATCGACGCCCTGGCGGCCATGGCGACCGACCGCACTCGCGGCTGGTGGGAGGAGTACCGGGGGCACCTGCCCACACCGTTCCTGGATCTCGCCGAGCTGGAACACCACGCCACGTCCCTGCGAGAGGCCCAGTTCCTCTACATCCCCGGCCCGCTCCAGACGGAGGACTACGCCCGCGCCGTGTACGCGTACAGGGTTCCCGGACTCCCTCACGAGGAGTTGGAGTTGCGGGTCCAGCACCGAATGCGACGCAAGGTCATCCTTGAAGGTCCCGCCCCCAAGCCGTATGAGGCCGTCATCCACGAGGCGGCACTGCGCATCATGGTCAGTCACCGCGCCGCCTCACGAGCCCAGCTCGCCCGGGTCCTACAGCTCTCCGAGGCGGACCACATCACTGTGCGCGTCATCCCCTTCGACCTGGAGGACTTCGCCGGCGCCGCGAGCGCGATGACTTACGCAGCAGGATCCGTACCGAATCTGGACACCGTCGTACGGGACGGCCCCCACGGCGCCTCCTTCATCGACTCCGAAGCCCAGCTAGGAGCCTTTCGAACGCTCTTCCGTAAAGTGGAAGCTGTCTCGCTGGACACCGCGCAGTCTCGGGACTTCATCCACAAGCTGGCGAACGAGTTGTGAGGAATCCATGGGCACCCCCGACAACTGGCGGAAGTCGTCTTACTCCGGCCCTGGCGACGGCGACTCCTGCGTCGAGATAGCGAACTCCCCCGCCCACATAGCCGTCCGCGACTCCAAGACCCCGACCAGGGCCACCCTCGCCTTCCCGACCGAGGCCTTCACCGCCTTCCTCGAAGCGCTGAAGTCCCCGCACTCCGGCTCCGGCACCCGATGACCGCCTCCACCCGATGGAAGAGGTCGTCCTTCACCGCAGGTGGCGACGGCAACGCCTGCGTCGAGATCGCAACCCGCCCCACGCACATAGCCATCCGCGACTCCAAGGCCCCCACCCGGGCCACCCTCACCTTCCCGCCCGGCACCTTCACCGCCTTCCTCGAAAGCCTGAAGTCCCCACAGCACGCCCCCCCGATGACCGTCAGGGAAACTCCGCCCCCCGCCCCGATACGCCCCGCTAGGGTCGGCGCGTGATCGCCGAGATTCCCGAGTTCATACGGGCCACCCGCACCGCGTACGACACCATCGCCGAGCCCTACACCGAGCAGTTCTCCGACTGGGCCGGTGTCCCCACGCTGGACAGAGCCCAGATCACCGGGTTCGCGGAGTTGGTGAAGGAGCAGGGGAAGGGGCCGGTGGCCGACATCGGAAGCGGACCGGGACACGTGACCGCGGCGCTGCACGCACTCGGCGTCCCGGTCTTCGGTGTCGATGTCTCACCGCGGATGGTGGAACTGGCCCGCCGAGCCCACCCGGACCTCCGCTTCCACGTCGGCTCGATGACCTCGCTGGACCTGCCGGCGGAGACGCTCGGCGGCATCACGGCCCTCTACTCGATCATCCACGTCCCCGACGACCACCTCCCCCAGGCCTTCGCCGAGTTCCACCGAGTCCTCGCCCCCGGCGCCCACGCCCTGATCGGCTTCCAGTACGAGCCCGGCGGCACCCATATGCACCTCGACGAACGCTTCGGCCACAAGATCTCCCTGGACTACTGGCTGCGCACCCCGGAGGCGGTGGCCGAGCCCCTCACCCGGGCCGGCTTCCAGGTCATCCTCCGGGTGCTCAGGGAACCCCTCGGCGAGGAGAAACTGGCCCGGGCGTACCTGGTGGCGAGGAAACCGTCGTAGGCGACATCCCGACAGGTAGACCAGACTGAAGGAAGATTCAATCTACGTAAGAATGGATCTACCTTCAGGTTCGTCGCGGGGCGGCGGAGGGCCTGCCACGTACCGGTTCACCGCTCGGACGGCCCGCCGGAAGCAGAGCTCCCCGCGGGCCGGCCGTCGGTGATCCGCCGGATCAGGTCACTTCCCGAAGTACGCGTTGTAGATCGAGATCGTCGACCTGTTGCCCTTCTTGTCGGTGATCTTGGCGTGGAACGAGATCCCCTTGCCCTTGGCCGGGTTCGTGACCGCGATCCTGCCGTTCTTGACGGTGACCTTCTTCCAGGTCCGGCCGTGGTCGTACGACACGTACACCGACAGGGACTTCAGGTTCGAGCCCGCTGCCGAGCCCTGGACGGTCACCGGGACGGAGACCTTCCTGCCGGCCGGGGCCCTGCTGTCCAGGCCGACGGCCGCGTCGAAGCGGATCGAGGACGCGGGCAGCTTGGCCAGGTCGGCCTTCTTGGAGCGGAAGGTCCAGCTCGCGTCGACGCGGGTGGAGGCCGCGGCGACCTTGACGCTGCGCTTGACGGAGGTGGTCAGCTTGTACGCGGCGTCGCCGGCCGGGACCTTGAAGACGCCCGCCCCTTCCAGCGGGTCGCTGTTCGAGCCGACCTTGGTGCCGTTGCGGTAGAGGGTCGTGGTGGCCGACGAGTAGCGCGAGGCGCCGGAGTGGGCGTCGCCGTCGCTGAACAGCGGCAGGGAGCCGTAAATCTCGTTGCCCTCGCGGTAGATACCCAGGCTTGAGCCGACTCGCGGGCCGAAGACAGCCGTGTTGAAGGTCCTCTCGTAGCTCTTGCCGGCCTTGAAGGTCTCCGGGGTGCCGAGCGTGTAGAAGGCCTCGACGATCGGGGCGCCGGACTCGTCGACCCCGCCGTGCTGCTCGAAGTCGAGTTTCCACTTCGCCCCGCCCGCGGTGGACAGGCGGAGCGTGCGCGTGCCGGGCAGCGTCTGCTGAACCCCGGGCGCAAAGGTGCTGGTACTGCGGGGCAGCTCGCCCCAGGCGTAGACCACGCCCTTCTTGCCGCTCGACGAGGCGCCCAGACCGGCCTTCACCGTGGCCAGTTCACTCGCCTTGTAGTGCTTGGTGTAGCCGGTGGCGAGCTGCTTGACCTTGCTCCCGGCGAGGGTGTCGTACTCCTCGGCGGGCTTGGTCCAGTGACCGCCCCACTGCTGGTACAGGCTGCCGTCGGTGACCTGCGGGCCGGCGTGCGCGGTGCGGAAGTTGGCGTACGAGTCCAGCCACCAGCCGTACGAGTTGCTGCCGTCCGGTACGCCGACGGTGTACATCGGCGTAGCGACCTCCGACTTCGCCGCCGCGTCGGGCACGGTGATGTCCACCGGCTTGGCGGTCCGCGCGTCCACCGTGATCGTGGCCTTCTTGGTGATGCTCAGCTTCGGCCGCGTCACCCAGTCGAAGCCCTTGGCGTAGTCGTCCGGGTCGACCCAGACGGACGAGTTGAGGATGTAACCGCCCTTGGGGACACGGACCTTGACGGTGCCGGACTCGTCGTAGGGCGCGTACCACTTGTCCTGTGCCGGCCCGGAGACACCGTCCAGGCCGGCGCCGTAGTACTTCGCCGGCTTGCCGTCACGGCCGAGGAACTTCAACGTGACGTCGTACGACTCCACCTCGCGCTGCACCGCCGCCGCCGTGCGGACGCTCTGGCCGCCACCGGTCGCGGTGACGTACGCGGTGTAGGCGCCGTCGACCGTGCCGCCCAGCCTGGTGTCGACCGTGAGGTCGGCGGAGGCCGAGCCGCCCGCCGGGACGGTCAGCGTCCTCGCGCCGAGCGTGAAGAAGCCGGCCGGTGCGGCCTGCCCCTTCGGGTCGGTGCCCGCCACCGCGAGGGTCAGCGTGACGTCGGTGATCCCGAGGTTCTTGTACGTGACCTTCTCGGTGACCGGCGTGTCGTCGGTGTGCGGCCACTGCTGGAGGCCGAACCTCACTGACGGCGGGTCGGCGACCACGGTCTGCTTGATGGCCTGGTCGACCTGGATCCGGCCCGAACCCTGCTGGAACGGCGTGTAGGCGCCGCCCTTGGCGGAGCCGATCAGCGCGCCCTTGAGCTGGGTGTACGTCCAGTCGGGGTGCTGCTGCTTCAGGATCGCCGCGGCGCCCGCGACATGCGGGGTCGCCATCGACGTACCCGAGATGCTCACGTAGCCGGCCGGCTTCTCGCCGACCTCCTCGGCTATGACGCTGCCCGGCGCCGAGGCTGCCGTGATGTCCACGCCGGGCGCGGTCACATCGGGCTTGATCTGTCCGTCGAGGCCGGGGCCCATGCTGGAGAAGTCGGCCGGCTTGTCCTTGGCGTCGACCGCGCCCACGGTGAGCGCGGCTGCCGCGCTGCCCGGGGAGCCGATCGTCTGCTCGGCCCCGTCGTTGCCCGCGGCGATCACGAAGAGGGTGCCCTTCTCCTTGGACAACCTGTCGACCTGGGCCTCCAGCGGATCGATGTCGGGAGTGTCCCCGCCGCCCAGGCTGAGGTTCACGACGTCGGCGCCCTGCTCGACCGCCCAGTCCATACCGGCGAGGATGCCGGAGTCGTCGCCGTAGCCGTCGTCGCCGAGCACCTTGCCGTTGAGCAGCTCGGCTCCGGGCGCGACGCCCTTGTACTTGCCCGCGGACCTGGCGCCCGTACCGGCCGCGATGGACGCCACGTGCGTGCCGTGGCCGTACCTGTCGGTCGCGTCGGCGGCGGTGGAGAAGTTCTTCTCGGCGACGACCTGCCCCTTGAGATCGGCGTGGGTCCCGTCGACACCGGTGTCGAGGACGGCGATCTTGACGCCCTTGCCGTCGTACCCGGCGGCCCACGCCTTGTCGGCGCCGATCTGCGGGACGGACGTGTCCAGGCCGGCCTTTCGGACCCCGTCGAGCCAGACGTGGGCGACACCGGAGGCGGTCCTCGCGCCCTCGGACCCCTCGTCGGTGACCGCGGCCCACAGGTCGGGCGCGTCGCCCCTGGGCGTCAGCACCGCGTCCGCGTTCAGCGACTTGAGAGTCCTGCGGACCTCGGTGTCACCGGCGTCACGGACGTCCGCCCTCGCCGCCGCGGCCGCGCCGCGGTAGCCGACGATCAGCTTGAGTCCCCGCTTCTGCGCCTTGCGGTTGGCCGACCTGTCGAGCTCGCTGACGTCGAAGAGCCGCTGGTCGAGCTTGCCGGTGGCGATCAGCCGCGCGGCGTCGGCCGGCACGACGAGGGTGTGTCCTCCGGCCTTGCGGATCTGGACGGGTATCCCCGCACGGCCCTTGGCCCGCTCCAGGCCGACGACACGGCCCTTGGCGTCTACGACGACGCGGTCGCCGGTGATCAGGGTGATGCGGTGCTTGGGCGCGGTCCGCACGGCCGAGGCGCCGGCCGGGTCATCGGCTGCACGCTCGGCCTCCGCCGACGCCGGGCCGGTCATGCCCGCCGCCAGGGCCACGGCTGCCGCCGTGGCGATCGTGGCCGCGCACGCTCTTTTCACTTGTCTGCGCAAGTCTCCCCCTGGAGGCTCTCCGAGAACTTGTCGTCTTCCGGCGAAGACGCTCCGCCAGCGTGCCGGGACCTCGTTGACCGGATGCTGATCCAACCTGACCGGCCGATCAGGAAGGCGGCCCGACGCTGTGCGAGGCTGCACCGCATGCGCATCCTGGTGGTCGAAGACGAGGTGGACCTTGCCCACACCCTGCACACCGGTCTGACCGCCGAGGGCTACAGCGTCGACCTCGCCCACGACGGGCGGCAGGGCCTGTGGATGGCCCGGAACGGCGAATACGCCCTGGTCGTACTGGACTTGATGCTGCCCGGACTCAACGGCTACAAGGTCTGCGCCCAACTGCGCCGGGAGGGCAACGCGACCCCCATCCTGGTCCTCACCGCCAAGGACGGGGACTGGGATCAGGCGGAGGCCCTGGACACCGGGGCCGACGACTACCTGGCCAAACCCTTCTCCTACCTGGTGCTCGTCGCACGGCTGCGGGCCCTGGTCAGACGAGCCGCCACGGTCGCACCACCCGTCCTCGCCGTGGGCGACCTCTCGTTGGATGTCGCCGGCCGGGTCTGCCGCCGGGCCGGGGCCCGGGTGGACCTCACCCCCCGGGAGTTCGCCGTGCTGGAGTTACTGGCCCGCCGGGCGGGTCAGGCGGTCTCCAAAGCGGATCTGCTCTATCACGCGTGGCCCGACGAAGCATGGGATCCCAACCTGGTGGAGGCGCGCGTCAGCGCACTGCGCAAGAAGGTCGACGCCGCCTTCCACCGACAGTCCCTGCAGACCGTGCGGGGTAGCGGCTACCGATTGGTGGACGACCGTGAGCGCGACTGAGCCGCGACGCCGCCGGTGGCCGACCGTGAGCGCGACTGAGCCGCGACGCCGCCGGTGGCCGACCGTGAAGGCGACCGGGCCGCGACGCCGCTGGTGGCCGCGTTCGGTGCGAGCCCGCACGGCCCTGGCCGCCGCCTCGGCCGCTGCCGTCATCCTGGCCGGCATCGGCTGGTGGGTACACCACGACGTCTACCGCGAGAGCACGGGGATCGCCCAAGGGCAGACGGAGAAACAGCTCTTGGCTCTCGTCGATCAGCTGGAGAAGGGTGCGGTCCCCGCTCGCCAAAGCACCGTGCCGTACGAGATCGTCGCGACCGGCCGACGCGCCGCCGTCGCCTACGGCGGAGGCATGGAGGAGTTCGATCCCGGCACCCGCCATGTGCTGCCCGCCCCGCCGAAGGCCGAGTTGCCGGCCCCATCCGACGAGGGGTCGAACTGGGGCTATACGACCCGCCCCGTGCGCCTGCCGGCGCGCCCCGACTCCGCACCCGGGGACCGGTTCGGCAAGGACGGCGGAACCTACCAGGTCATGTACGACGATGTCAGGGCCGATGAACTGAGCAGCGACGCGGTCGCCGCTCTGGGGGTCGCCGCCGACGCCCAGCTGCGGGTCTATGTGGTGGTGCTCCCGCACGCAGCCGAGGACATCGCCGGGACCATCACCGAGGCCACCGACCGTCTGCTGCTGCGGGCCGGGCTCGTCAGCCTCGTACTGATCGCCGCCGTCGCCTACTTCGCCGTCCGTGTCGCGCTGCGGCCGGTCGAGGCCATCCGCGTCCTCACCGCCTCGGTCACCGCGAACGACCCCCGCGAACGGGTCACCGTCCCCGACACGGGGGACGAGATCGCCGCCCTGGCCACCACGATCAACACCACCCTCCAACGCCTCGACGACGCCGCCGCCCAGCAGCGCCGCTTCGTCGCGGACGCCGCCCACGAACTGCGCAGCCCCCTCACCACACTGCTCGCCAGCCTGGAGGTCGCGCTCGCCTACCCGGAACGCACCGACTGGCCCGCCGCGGCCACCACCGCCGCACGGCAGACCCGCCGCCTCCAAGCCCTCGCCGAGGACCTGCTGCTCCTCGCCCGCCTCGACACCCGCACCCCCGCAGCCGGCCCCGAGACCGTCGACCTGGCAGCCCTCGCCGCCCGGCTGACGGAGCAGTATCCCCTCGACGAACGGCCGTGGAAGCTGAGTTGCGACAGCGACGGCCCCGCATACGTCCACGGAAACCCCGACGAATACGAGCGACTGCTGCGCAACCTCATCGACAACGCCGCCCGCCACGCCACACACCGCATCCAGATCACCGTCGGGAACCAGGACGGCCGGGTCGACCTCACGGTGCACGACGACGGACCGGGCGTGCCCGCCGAAGACGCCGAGCGCATCTTCGAACGCTTCGTCCGCCTCGACGATGCCCGCTCCCGCGACCACGGCGGCACCGGCCTGGGCCTCGCCATCGCCCGCGACCTGGCCCACCGCCACCAAGGCACCCTGACCCTCACCCCCCGAACGCTCGGAGCATGCTTCCGACTGCACCTCCCCCAAGCCCCCACCCCGGCCGAGGAATAGCGCGCTTCACCCAGGCAGCACGACTCACCCCGTCGGGACTCACCCCGTGGCCACCGCCGACAGCCGGTGCACATCCCTCGCCGAGCCCGTCACCCCCGACAGGAACCCCTGGGCCCGGGGCGAGGCCGTCTCCGTCAGCCAGTCCGGGTCGATGTCGCAGACCGAGACGCGGACCTCCGTGCCGGCCAGGGCGAGGGGGAGCGTGTGGACGACCGTCGAGGGGAAGCTGAGGATCGTACGGCCGATGGGGCCCCGGCGGGCGATCAGTTCGAGGGGGAGGTCGGGGCGGACGATCTCCAGGCCCGTCTCCACGGCCAGCCGGTGGAGCTTCTCCGTCGACTCGCGGCGGTGGGCGAAGTACCGGGTCGCGCCATGGGCCTTGGCGAGGCCGGTCACCGCCTCCAGGTAGCGGTCGGCGTCCACGACTCCCGTCTCCACCAGTGAAGTGCCCACCATGTCCGCGCCCTTGGTGATGCGCGGCGGGCCGAAGCGGGCGCGGGTCCAGGTGAAGGAGTTGACCGACACGGAAACTCCCGCCGGCGTCTGGGTCATCGGCATCGAGGAGAAGATCTCGACCCCGCGGCCCTCCGCCGGCGTCAGACGCTTGCGAGCCGCCGCGGAGATCGGGGCGAAGGCGAGGTCGCGGGGGCTCGGGCGGCCGCCCTTGCGGTGCCAGCGGACGAGGCGCTCGCCGCGGGCCAGTTGGGCGACGAACTCCATGGTGGCCGTGCCGTCGTCGACGACGACCAGGTCGGGGGCGCGGGTGATCGTCAGCAGCAGCTGGACGTAGCGGGAGAAGGGGTCGCCCAGGACGATGCGGTCCGCCCTGCGGAGCCTGCCCGCGAGGCCGCCGATGGTCTGGAAGGGGGCCCCGGGGCCGCCCCTCGCCTCCTCCCAGCGGACCTCGTGGCCCTCCTCGCGGGCAAGTTCCGCCATCCGGCGCAGCTGGCCGCGGGTCATGGGGTCGGTCGGGGACAGCACGACGAGGGTGAGCTCGGCGGCGGGCGCGTGGGTGTGCGCCCACTCCAGCACGTTCAGGAGCTGTACCGGACTCTCCACGAACGCGAGAGTGTGGGGGCCGGTGTTCCCGGCGCGGGGGCTCATCGACGTACGACCGTCCCGTCGTAAGGCGCTCATGAGGGCGCGTAAGCAGTAGGCGCGCCGGGTCCCCGGACGACGGACGTCCGAGGACCCGGCGCCTGGTGGCTCAGACCGAGACCGGCTCGCCCGCCGCCGCGGCGATCTCCGCCTCCGCGACGACGCCCGTGACGCGGCGCAGCTTCTTCATGGGGCCGAGCTCGGAGTCGTAGACCTTCTTGACGCCGTCGCCGAGGGAGGCCTCGATGGTGCGGATGTCCCGGACGAGGCGCTGGAGGCCCTGCGGCTCCACCGACGCGGCCTGGTCGGAGCCCCACATCGCGCGGTCGAGGGTGATGTGGCGCTCGACGAACACCGCACCCAGCGCCACGGCCGCCAGCGTGGTCTGGAGGCCCGTCTCGTGGCCCGAGTAGCCGATCGGGACGTTCGGGTACTCCTCCTGGAGCGTGTTGATCACGCGCAGGTTGAGCTCCTCGGCCTTGGCCGGGTAGGTCGACGTGGCGTGGCAGAGAAGGATGTTGTCGCTGCCCAGGACCTCGACCGCGTGGCGGATCTGCTTCGGCGTCGACATGCCGGAGGAGAGGATGATCGTACGGCCGGTGGCGCGCAGGGCGCGCAGCAGCTCGTCGTCGGTGAGGGACGCGGAGGCCACCTTGTGGGCCGGGACGTCGAACTTCTCCAGGAAGGCGACGGCCTCGGTGTCCCACGGGGAGGCGAACCAGGCGATCCCCTTCTCCTTGCAGTACTCGTCGATCTGGCGGTACTCGTCCTCACCGAACTCCACGCGGTGGCGGTAGTCGATGTAGGTCATCCGGCCCCAGGGGGTGTCGCGCTCGATGTCCCACTGGTCGCGCGGGGTGCAGATCTCGGGGGTGCGCTTCTGGAACTTCACGGCGTCGCAGCCGGCCTCGGCGGCCACGTCGATGAGCTTGAAGGCGTTCTCCAGCTCGCCGTTGTGGTTGATGCCGATCTCGCCGCAGATGTAGACGGGCTGGCCGGGTCCTGCGATGCGCTCGGTACCGAAGGTGCGCAGACGGGAGTTGACAGACATGGCTGGCGATTTCCTTACTTGGTGAGGGAGTCGAGAGAGGGGCCGAGGATCCAGCTGGCGATCTCTCGGATCGCGCCGTCGCCACCGGGGAGGGTGGTGACCGCACGGGCGGCGCCGCGTACCACGTCGTGGGCGCTCGCGACCGCCACGGGCCAGCCCACGAGGGCGAAGCACGGGAGGTCGTTGACGTCGTTGCCGACGTAGAGCACGCGCTCGGGCGCGATGCCCTGCTCCTCGCACCACTGCTTGAGTGCGAGGTCCTTCCGGTCGATGCCGTGCAGCACGGGGATCTGAAGCTTCCGTGCGCGGGCGGCGACCACCGGGTTCTGCTCCGTGGAGAGGATCAGCATCTTCAGGCCGCTCTTGCGCAGGGCGGCGATGCCGAGTCCGTCGCCGCGGTGCACGGAGACGAACTCCTTTCCATCGGCGTCGATCAGCACCCGGTCGTCGGTCTGGGTGCCGTCGAAGTCCAGTACGACCGCGTCGACGTCCTCGAAGGAGGGCAGGGCGCCGGGGCGGTCCGCGTCGAACAGGGGCGCCAGCGCCCTTGCCCGCGCGAGGTCATGAGGGTCGTCGATCTCCAGCACGCGCGCGGGGTCGGTCCGTACGAGCTCGGTGCGACCGAAGAAGCGGTGCTGGTGCTTGCGGAAGCCGGGCGCGTCCATCGCGTAGGCGGCACCGGTCTCCAGGAGGTCCTGGGGGCGGTCCTGGCGGCGGGGACGGAAGGACTTGTCGTGGTTGACGCCGTAACCGCCCGGCTCCTGCGTGGAGTCGACCTCGTCGCGCCAGATGAAGCCGTGGAAGGGGGCGACGGTCACCGCGGTGTCGGCCCCGCCCTCGACGACCGCCGCCGCGACCGCCTCGACGTCCTCACGGACGATGAAGGGGCTGGTGCACTGCACGAGCATCACCACGTCGACGGCCGCGCCGTGCAGCGCCTCGTGGGTGTCCATGGCGTGCAGCACGGCCGCCTCGGAGGTCGCCGTGTCACCGGCGATGGCGGCGGGCCGCAGCACGACCTCGGCGCCGGCCGAGCGGGCGGCGGCGGCGATGGCCTGGTCGTCGGTGGAGACCACGACGTCCGTCACCAGCCGGGTGGCCCGGCACTCGCGCACGGCCCGGGCCACCAGCGGCACACCGCCGACGGAGGCGAGGTTCTTCGCGGGCACGCCCTTGGAACCGCCGCGCGCGGGGATCACCGCGAGCACGCGGCGCACGGTGGCGTGTGGGGCGGCTTGCGGGTGGGACATGAGCTGCGCTCCTTGGGCTGCCTGGCGAAGAGGTCGGGAGGATTGGGTCGTTCGTCGGGTGCGGGGCGGTGGGGGCTGGTCGCGCCCCGCGGCGGAGCCGCTGATGGATACAGCCCCGCGCCCCCAAGTGGGCTCAGGGGACCTTTGATTCACAGCTCCCCCATCCGCCGGATCACCGGGGCCACCCGCTGCACCCCGTGCCGGTACGCGCCCCGGGCCGCGCGGCGCACGATCTGCCGTACCGGGCCGGGCTCCTTGTCGGCGGCGGGGGCGCCGGGCAGCGGGGTGCCGTCGGGGCCGAGGTGGTGGCGGGCAAGGATGCCGGGGAGGTAGCCGGGGGCCGTGACGGGTGTGTAGTACGGGGTCAGCGGGGGCAGCTCGGACGAAGCCAGCAGCTTGGCGATGCGTTCGCGGGCCGGGTCGAAGGCGTGCGCGTAGGAACCGTCGGCGACCACGCCCTGCCGGGCCACCCACTCCTCGTCGGGCACCGGCCGGTGTCCGGCGTCCAGCTGGTCCCAGGAGGCGAGGCAGCCGGAGCCCACGAAGTGGTGGTTGCCGAGGACCTCGCGCACGCCCAGGTCGGTCAGGACGACCGTCGGGATGCGGCGGTGCAGGGACTCCAGGGCGGCGGTGGAGCTGATGGTGACCAGCAGGTCGGTGCGGTCGAGGACCTCGCCCATGTTCCCGTACACCAGGCGGAAGTTGGCCGGCGGATCGAGCCGCTGGACCAGCTTCTGGTACGGCAACTCCTCGATGTGGGTGGTGTGTTCGCCCGGCCTGGAGCGCAGCTTGAGCAGCACCTCGCGCTCGGGGTGCAGCCGGGCGTGCCGCACCAGCCGCTCCAGCAGGTACATCCGGTCCCTGCGGTTGTCCGGCACCGAGGGCTGGACCGCGAACACCACGGTGTACGGGCTGTGTTCACCTTCGTAGGCCGCGCCGCCGAGGAACGGCAGCGCCACCTCGGTCACCGCGGAGGCGTCGGCGCCCACGCCCTCGTACACCGCGCGGAAACGCTCGGCGTCCTGGCGGGAGTTGGCGAGGACCAGGTCCGCTCCGTGCCGCAGGAGCAGGCCGTCGGCGAGCTTCTCGTAGACGACGCCGACATAGCCGGTGACGACCACGGGCCGCTTCTCCAGGCCCTCCCAGACCCGCGAGAGGCCGTGCAGCATCGCCTGGACCCCGCCGCCGACCAGGGCCAGGACGACGATGTCGTACGACGTCTCGGCCATGGCGCGCAGGAACTCGACGGCGGTGACCTCCCGCAGGGAGTCCGCGCGCACGCCGACCTCTTCGAGCTGGCGTGCGGTGGGGGTGGCCCGGCCGCGCAGCAGGAATCCGTCCAGCGCGAGGCCGACTTGCGCCCCGCCGCGCGGTGCGGCTTCCATGGACGGACCCGGGGCTATGCGGTCGGCGGTCAGCGCACCCCATTTCCAGCGGGTGTCGGAGTCCGCGAGGACGGCGATTCGAAGGGACTTCGGTGTACTTGGCGGCACGACGAAGACGCTAGGAAGCAATTTCTAGGTGCGGCCCAACCGCGAATCAACGAAAAGTTAACAACAGCCCACCGAGAGCCGAACTGGCCCGTCGAAGACCGGGAAGTACACGGGATGCACCGTTCCGACACATCGAGTTCACCTTCAGTCCCCTTGCCGGAAAGTTCTGCTGCCGGACCGCCTTCTAGCGTTTCTCGGGTGCCTAAGCTCTCCGTCATCGTGCCGTTCTACAACGTGCAGCAATACGCCCCGGACACCCTCCGAAGTCTTCGCCTGAATGCCCGGCGGGACTTCGAGTTCGTGCTGGTGAACGACAAATCCAAGGACGAAACTCCGGCCATTCTCGACCGTGCGGCCGAGGAACTCTCGGACGTCGCCCAGGTGCAGGTCATCCACCACGAGACCAACGGAGGGCTGGCCACCGCGCGCAACACCGGCCTGGACGCGGCTCGGGGCGAGTACCTGACCTTCCTGGACGGTGACGACTGGCTCGCGCCCGGTTACCTCACCGAACTGGTCACCGCCATCGAGGACTTGGGCTGCGACTTCGTCCGCACCGACCATGTCCAGACCGTCGCGCGCGCCCGTACCGTGCACCGGGTGCCGATCGGGCGGCGGAACGAGGTGCTGAACCCGCGGGAGGCGATCCTGCCCGCCGACCGCTCGACCTCCGTGGACTACGCGTACGCGTGGGCCGGCGCCTACCACCGGCGGCTGCTCGACAGGGGACTGCTGCACTTCACCCACGGGCTGCGCACCGCCGAGGACCGGCCGTGGATCTGGAAGCTGCACCGCGAGGCCGAGTCGTTCGCCGTGCTGAGCCTGCTCGGTGTGTTCTACCGGCGCGGGGTGGCCTCCTCCCTCACCCAGATCGGCGACGCCCGCCAGCTCGACTTCATCCGCGCCTTCGACCAGGTCATCGAGGAGACGGCGGCGGACCCGGACGCCGACCGGCTGCTGCCGAAGGCGGTGCGCACCTACTGCGCGATCATCGCCCACCATCTGTCCGACGAGTCCAAGTGGGAGCCGGCCGTGGCCAAGCAGCTGCGGACCCTGAGCGCGGCCGCCGTCAAGCGGATGCCGCAGGACATGCTCGGTGACGTGCTCGACACCATGGACCTGAGCCGCGCCGTCAAGCTGCGGCGGCTGCGGCGGCGGGCCACGACTGCGAAGGCGGCCGCGTGATGTCCCCGACCGGTTCCCGTACGACCCAGATCTTCTGCGCCTCCACGCTGTACGGCGCGGTCACGCTGGCCGCCGCGATCGACTCGGACCTCTTCGAGGAGGCCGAGCGGCGGGTGCTGCTGGTGTTCAACAACACCGCCACGCCCGAGACCTCGGTGCCGCTGGACGAGATGCCCGGCTTCGCCCCGCTGCGCGACCACTTCGACGAGGTGCTGTCCTGGAACGAGGCCATCCGCCCCTTCCACCCGGGCTCCTGGGCACCCCGCCCGGACGACATCCCCCTCTTCGAGCGCTATCTGCGGCTGCTGTGGGGACTCGGCGAGGACCGGGTCGAACTGGTCCTGGAGTCCATCCAGGTCACCCCGGCCCTCACCGTCGCCCAGCTCTTCACCGGGGCCCCCGTCGACGTCTACGCCGACGGCCTGATGAGCTACGGCCCCACCCGCAACAAGCTCGACCCGCTGGTCGGCACCCGGGTGCGCCGCCTGCTCCACCTGGACCTGATCCCGGGCCTCACGCCGATGCTGCTGACCGAGTTCGACGTGCCGCCGGTCGTGGTGCCGACGTCCGCGTTCCTCAAGGCGATGGGTGAGATCACCGCCGCGGTCGAGGAGTTGCCGCGGGTTCCGGACGAGGCGGCCCTGCTGCTCGGGCAGTACCTCTCCGCGCTGGACATCCTCTCGCCCGAGGAGGAGGAGAACCTGCACGTACGGATGCTGAAGGGCGCGGTCGCCCGGGGGCACCGCACGGTCGTCTTCAAGCCGCACCCGAGCGCACCGGCCCGCTTCAGCCGGGCCCTGGAGTCCGAGGCGGAGAAGCTCGGCGTGGCGCTCACCGTCCTGGACGAGCCGGTGCTCGCCGAGGTGCTGTTCGAGAGGGCGCGGCCCGCGCTGGTCGTCGGCTGCTTCTCGACGGCGCTGTTCACGGCCTCCGCCCTCTACGACCTGCCGGCGGCCCGCATCGGCACCGAGCTGCTCCTGGAGCGGCTGACGCCGTACCAGAACAGCAACCGGGTGCCGGTGGTGCTCGCCGATGCCGTACTGCCGGACCTGGAGGGCAGGAGCGGGGAGGAGGCGGTGCCCGCCGGCACCCTCAACGAGCTGATCCCCGCGCTGAGCTTCACCCTGCAACCGCAGATCCACCCGCCGCTGCGCCCGGTCGCGGAACGCTATCTCTCGAAGCATTTCGGCCCGCGCACCCGCCGCTATTTCCGCAAGAAGCGCCTCACCGCGCTCGGTCTGCCCGGCGGCATCCCCGAGCGGCTGGCCTTCCTGCCGCGCAACGCGGCCGCACGCCGGGTGGTGCGGCGGGCGCGGGCGCTGAAGAAGGCTGTGAAACGTTAGGCGGAACACTGGGTGAACCACGGGAAACCCGTGTGCGACGCTTTTCGGAAAGGCCAGGTCATCCGCTTGCGACCTGGCCTTTCCGGGGTTTTCGAAACCTGTGACAGGCCTCTGCTGCGTCCCTACGATCGCGGGATGCGTATCCCCCAGCTCGAAGAAGCCAACGCCCGCATGCTGGCGCACGCACCATCGGTCCGGCCGGTCGCCACCAGCGACATCATCCGCACCCACCGGAAGAAATTCCCTTATCGCGGCTATGTGGAGATCGACTCCCCTTATTGCCCGCCTTTTGTGATGTTCTGCGTGAATGACGACGCGGTCGGTCTGGACACACTGTGGAACGGCCGCTTCGGCTACGAGCCGGGCAGCCTCGCCACCTGGTCCCGGCTCGCCGCGCGGAGCACGACGATCGCGGACGTCGGGGCGCACGTCGGCTACTTCTCGCTGATCGCCGCCCTCGCCAACCCGAAGGCCAAGGTGCACTCCTTCGAGCCCGTGGACCAGATCCACGCGCGGCTGTCGGTGAACGTCCGCTCCAACGCGGCCCAGAACGTCAGGCTCTACCAGGCGGGCGTGTCCAGCGAGGCGGGCTGGGCGGAGATCAGCGTCCGCTTCGCGGGCAACCTGCTGTCCACGGGCTCGACCCTGGAGGGCGGTGCCGCCGACGCCGAGCAGAAGCGGATCCGCCTGGTCTGCCTCGACGAGGTGTTCGCCGAGACCAGGCTGGACCTCATGAAGATCGACGTCGAAGGCCATGAGCTGTCGGTCCTCAAGGGGGCCCGCCAGGTCCTCAAGCGGGACCGGCCGACCGTCCTGCTGGAGGCGCTGCGGGACGCGGACATGCAGATCCTCCTCGCCGAGTTCGAGCCCCTCGGCTACGACTGCCACTGGGTCACCGAGCACGACGGCACCCTCGTGCCGTGGTACGCCCCCCGTCCGGCCAAGACGCGGAACCTGCTCTTCACGCCCAACGGTTGAGAGTGAGGACGGCTCCCGGCCACGGCCAGTTCGGCCGAAGTTCACAGACCTTCCATAGCTTCTCCGAATGCCCCAGCAGGACATTCGACCGCGCATACCCGATGTCGTCCCGGCGCAGCTGACGCCTCCGGGACCGGAGCCCGTGCGCCGCTCCCTCGTCTCGTACGTCCTCCCGGTCTACAACGAGGAGGACGGCATCACGGCGTTCCACACCGAGCTGACCGCGGCGCTCGGCGAACGCCCCGAGCTGGACTTCGAGCTGGTGTACGTCAACGACGGCTCCGGCGACGGCTCGCTGGAGATCCTGAAGGATCTCGCCGAGAAGGACGCGCGGGTCCGGGTCGTCGACTTCGCCCGCAACTTCGGGCACCAGATCGCCATCACGGCCGGTCTGGACGTCGCCCGGGGCGACGCGGTGATCGTGATGGACACCGATCTTCAGGATCCGCCGCGGGTCAGCCTGGAGCTGGTGGACGCCTGGCGGGAGGGTGCCGAGATCGTGCACGCCCGTCGGCGCTCCCGGCAGGACACCGCGTTCAAGCGGGCCACCGCCCACCTCTACTACCGGGTCCTGCGCTCCTCGACCGACGTGGACATCCCGCTGGACACCGGGGACTTCCGCCTCCTTGACCGGCGGGTCGCGGACGAGCTGCGCAAGTACCGGGAGCGCAGCCGCTTCGTCCGCGGGATCGTCGCCTCGATGGGCTACCGGCAGACCGAGGTGGCCTTCGACCGCGACGAACGCTTCGCGGGCGAGACGAAGTACCCGCTGCGCAAGATGGCCCGCCTCGCCATCGACGGCATGACCAGCTTCTCCACCGCCCCGCTGAAGATGATCACCCGGCTGGGCTTCGTGGTGCTCGCGCTGTCACTGCTCGGGATCCTCTACGCGCTCGCGATGAAGTTCTTCCGCCCCGACATCACCGTCTCCGGCTGGACGATGATGATGTGCGTCGTGCTGTTCCTGGGCGGCACGCAGATGCTGTCTCTCGGCGTCATCGGCGCGTACGTGGGGCGCATCTACAGCGAGGCGCAGGGCCGGCCGCTGTACCTGGTGCGTGACGTGATCGGCGGCGACGGTGAGCGCTGACACCACGGCACCCGGGACCACCACCGCGCCCGCCCCCCGACGGCTCTCCCGGCAACTGCTCAGCTACACCCTGATCGGCGGCAGCGGGGTCGCCCTCGACCTCGTCGTCTTCCTGCTGCTGCACAACGCGGCCGGGATGAACGAGCAGTTCGCCAACGCGATCAGCACCACGCTCGGCATCGCCAACAACTTCGTGCTGAACGCACGGTTCACCTTCGAGCGCCGCGACCGCCTGGTCGTGCGCTTCCTGCGGTTCTACGCCGTCGGCCTGACCGGCATCGCCCTGACGAACCTGCTCTTCCTCGCCTTCACCGACGGCCTGGGGATCGACGCCAACCTGATCAAGGCGGCCTCGCTGCCGCTGGTCCTGGCGCTCCAGTTCGTGCTCAACAGAAAGTGGAGCTTCGCATGAACCTCGGCATCATCGGCGCGGGTGCCACCGGCCTCACCGCCGCCTGGGACGCCGTACGCGCCGGACACCAGGTCACCGTCCTGGAGGCGGCCGACGAACTCGGTGGTCTGGCCGCGTCGTTGGAGGTGGGCGGGGTTCCGCTGGAGCGCTACTACCACCACATCTTCCGCAGCGACAAGGCGATGATCGCGCTCATCGAGGAGCTGGGGCTCGGTGACGCGCTGCGCTTCCACAAGCCGACCACCGGCATCTACCGGGGCGGGAAGCTGATCGACTTCACCACGCCCCTCGACATGCTGCGCTTCCCGGAGTTCGGCCCGGTCGACGCCCTGCGCTTCGCCGGTTCCTCGGCCGTGCTGAAGGCGGTCCGCAACGGCGGCGACCGCTACAACGACCTCACGGCACTGGCCTGGCTGCGCAAGCGGGCCGGGAAGAAGGCCACCGCCGCGATCTGGGAGCCGCTGCTGCGCGGCAAGTTCGGCGACCGTGCCGAACAGGTGTCGATGGCGTGGCTGTGGGCGCGGATCCACTGCCGGACCTTCGAACTCGGCTATGTGGACGGCGGGTTCGAGCGGGTCTACGCGGCGCTCAAGGACGGGATCGAGGAGCGCGGCGGGAAGGTCGAGTTCGGCAAGTCGGTCAGGTCGATCCGGCAGGACGGGGCCGAGGAGGCCATGGTGACCTGCGCGGACGGATCGTCGTACGCCTTCGACCGGCTGATCGTGACCACCCCGCAGCCCGCCTTCGCGAAGGCGGCCGGGCTGCCCGACGACAGCGCGGTGTGGAAGAACCAGTACCTGGGCGCCACCTGCTTCGTCCTGGAGCTGGACCGCAGCGCGATCCCGTACTACTGGCTCAACATCAACGAGCCGGACTTCCCGTTCCTCGCGGTGGTCGAGCACACGAAGATGATCGACCCGTCGGTGTACGGCGGCCGGCACATCCTCTACGTCGGCAACTACGTGGAGCGCGAGGACCGGCGGTTCACCACGGACCCGGGTCAGCTGCTCGACGAGTTCGTGCCGTATCTGAAGCGCATCAACCCGGCCTTCGACCGGTCCTGGATCCAGACCTGGCACTTCTCGAAGGCCGGGTTCGCCCAGCCGGTGGTGACGCCCGAGTACCGGGCGCTGATCCCGGCCCATGAGACGCCCATGAGCCGGGTCACGCTGGCCACGATGGCCCAGATCTACCCCCAGGACCGGGGGCAGAGCTACTCGGTGGCGATGGCCCGTGAGGTCACCGCCGCGCTCGGGCTCAACGCCTGACGCACAGCACCAGCCGCTCCCCCGGGCTCCCGGTCGGGCAGTCGTACACGGCGGTGACCCGGCGCCACAGTTCCGGGTCCACGTGGCCCGGCTGGAACCAGGGCCGCTCAAGGACCGCGTACGGGGCCGGATCGTGGTCGACGCAGTCGGCGTTCTCCTTGAACGACTTCAGCTCGGCCACGTCCGGCAGATAGCGGGTGCGCTGGAGGAACGTGGCGATCGGGTAGCGGCACCGGGCCGGGTGGTCGAGGTCGTACGCCGTCTCCCCGAAGGCCAGGTACAGCACCGGGGCGCCGGGGGGCAGTTGGGCGGCGATCTTGTCGACCTCCTCGGCTGTGCGCCGCTGCTGTTCCAGGTACCCGGCGCCGGTGACGGTGACCTTGCCGTGCAGCACCAGGTGCGGGGAGCCGGGCCAGATGCTCGCGGCCAGCAGGACGACGCCGGACAGGGCGACCAGGACGGCCGAGCGGTTCCGCAGCCGCTTCTCCAGCAGGACGTCCAGCGCGGCCGCGAACAGCGCGACCAGTCCGGCCGCCCAGACCTCCCACGGCCGCTGGAACCTGCCGGGCAGCTGGGCGTACACCACGGGCAGGACGCCGTACAGCAGGGACACGGCCCCGAAGCACCACGGTGGGGATCTGCGGGCGCCGCCCACCGCGACACCCCAGAGGACCGCCGCCACGACGGGCATCTGCGCGCCGTGGTAGAGGAACCAGTTGCCCTGTACGACCACGACCGCCTGGGCGGCGAGGCCGATGAGGGCGGCGATCACGAGGAGTTCGGTGCGGCGCAGCCGGCCGCGCACCCGGGTCAGGACGAGCAGCAGGGCGCCCGGCGCGAGCAGCAGCACCGGGCTGGTGACCGCGCGGTCGGCGAGGAAGTCCACCGTGCGTTCGAGGATGAAGTGCGGGTGGATGCCGGTCCGGCTGAGCGCGGACTGGTTGATCTGCGGCATGTCCTCGGTCCACTGCCACTCCCGAGTGCCCGCGAGGACGCTCAGCCCGAACAGGGCCAGAGCCGCCGGGATGCCGACCGCGGTGACGCGTACGGCCCGGCCCCGGTCGACCGCGTAGACGAGGAGCACGCCGATCGCGGCGGTCGCGGCGGTGGAGTACTTCATCATCACCGCGAGGCCGAGCGGGAGCGCGGCGAGCAGGGCCGCGGGCCAGGGCCGCCGGGGGCCGAGGGCCGCGGCGGCGCCGAACACGGTGAGGACGACGGCCGTCCACTCCGGCTGGAGGAAGTCGTTGCGGGGGGCCAGGGCCAGGACGAGGCCGGTGGCACCGGCCGTCAGCGCGGCCTCGCGGACCGTGGTCCGGCGCAGCAGGGCCGCGTACAGGGCGTAGGCCGCGGCGGCGGCGAGCAGGACACCCGCCGCGTTCATCACCGCCTCGCGCACCGCCGTGCCTCCGAAGAAGGCGAGCCGGTCGAGGAGGGCGACGAACCACCGGTAGAAGAACGGGCGGTGGGTGAAGACCTCGGAGGGTGAGTAACCGGCCGCCCGGCCGGTGCGCAGGGCGGCGAGGACGTAGTGGAGGTCGCCGGTGAGGCCGCGGGTGAGCACGGTGTACACCAGGGCGGCCGCGGACGGCACGGCGACCGCCGCCCACCTGAGGGGTGAGCGGCGGCCGCTGGGCGCGGTGGGCCGTACGGAGGTGCCGTCGGCCAGGGTCGTCGTCATGGTGTGCTCAGCCGCCCAGGAGGACCCGCAGGTCGGCCGCGTTGGCCTCGGTGACCTTCCACAGCTCCTGCTGGCGGCCGTGGACGTCGGCGACCGTCCTGTCGTGGTCGGCGAGCAGGTCCTTCGAGCGCTCCACCAGCCGGTCGGCGAGGTGGCGGTCGTGGACCGAGACGCCCCACTCGGGCCGCTCGATGTCCCGCAGGAAGTACGCCATCTTCGGGTGCGAGATGAGGCTGATGATCGGGGTGCCGCAGCCGAAGGGAATCATGCCCGCGTGGCCGCGCATGCCGATGACCAGCTTGGTGCGGGCGTAGAGGTCGAGGATCTCCTTGTTCTCGAAGTCGTACATCGGGATGACCGGCATCGAGATGCCGTGCTCGCGCCGCAGGTCGAAGACGATCTTCTCGTCGTCCAGGGAGTGCGCCACGCACTGCACCTCGGCCAGCTCGCCCAGGTCACGGACGGCCTTGGCCATCTGGGCCAGGAAGTAGCCGTAGTCGTGGCCGAAGCGCAGACCCGCGCGGTCGTAGGCGGCGTTGATGAGGATCGTGTCGTCGCGCTTGCCGGGGTCCTGCCAGCCGGGGACCAGCTGGCGGGTGACCGTGGTCGGACAGGGCTGGAAGCGGATCTTGTCGTGGAGGTGGGACGGGACCATGGCCCGCACCTTCTCGATGGAGCCGTGGTTGCGCAGTCCGAAGAAGGCGGACTTCTCGACGAGGAGCCGGAGCGAGTCGCGGAAGCGGTTCGCCCGGTACGACTGGCCGTCGAAGGCGTTGAAGCCGACGGCGAAGACCGCGATGGGCACGTCGACGCGCTTGAGGAGCTCGTCCGGGACGTTCCACTGCCAGGCGCTGTTGCCGTTGGGCATGGTGTCCGGGATGAACAGTCCGCCGCCGCCGATGACCAGGCCGCGCCGGCGGTTGACGCGCTGGAGGGCGGCCTCGTCGAAGAGGCGGTGGGCGTGCACCGAGTGCCAGCGGCGGGAGGTGGTGTCCGGGCCGAAGGCGGAGCGGACGCTCTCCGGGAGGAGCTTGTCGCCCGCGTTGCCCTGCCGGTCCATGTAGAAGGCGACGTGCGCCAACTGGTCCTCGGGGGCGCCCAGTTCCTGGGACGGCACGGCGGAGGCGCGCTGCGCCCACAGCCGGCTGGAGCGGTGGGTGGGGTCGACGGCCGTGCCCGCGGTCGCGTACCGCAGGGCCTCGGTGTTGTCGCCGTGGACCCAGGCCATCTGGGCGAGGCGGGCGTAGGCGGTGGCGGCCCGGTTGGGGGCGGCGGAGGCCAGCAGGAGCTGGGTCCTCGCCTCGTCGTAGCGGGAGACGCTCATCAGGGCGTGTCCGAGGACCTCGTGCGGCCACGCCTCGTCGAGCGGGATGCGGACGCTGCCGAGGATGTCGACGGCGTCCTGGTAGTCGCCGGCGGATATGTGGGCGGCGGCCACCTTGCGGGCGGCCTCGACGTCTCCGGTGCGGGCGACGTGCGGGGTGCCGTAGTGCACGACCAGGTCGTGGTGCAGGGCTGTCTGCTGATCCAGGTAGGCGGCCTGGAACTCGGCGTCGGACAGCTCGAACTCGCGCCAGCGCTCCTCGGCCTTGCTGTACCCCGCCTCACCGCCCTGCCAGGGCTTGTGGCGGCCGGTGAAGTGCAGGATCGCGGTGTCGTCGGGGACCGGGAGGTCACCGGACAGCCGCCGCTTGACGAAGTTGTAGCGGGCGTCGAGGCGCACGAAGTCGCCGTCCAGGACGGCGTTGAGGATGCCCTGGTCGTGCTTGTCGAGCTCGTAGTCGCCGGAGCGGCCGCACTTGTCGAGCTGGGCGCAGAAGGAGTCGCTCAGGTACTCGCGCTGGATGACCAGCAGACCGGAGTTGAGCTTGTGCTGCCCGTAGAAGAACTGCGGGACGGCCGCGAGTCCCTCGCGCAGCCTCAGGAGTTCACCGAGGTCGCCGAGGACGACCATGTCGGTGTCGAGGGTGATGATGGTGTCGTACTCGCGGATCCTGAAGACGTCCAGGATGAAGTACGCCTTGCGGACCAGGTAGTTGTCCTGGTCGCCCTTCTTGTACGAGTCGTAGCGCTCGGCGTCGACGCGTCTGAGGACGATCCGCGGGTGCAGGGCGCGGATCCGCGCGATCGAGCCGGGGCGCAGGTCGTCGTAGAGGACGACGAAGTCCTCGCACACGTCCGGGTTGGTCAGCGCGAGGCTGCGCAGCAGGGCGAGGAAGCCGGGCAGGTAGTTCTCGTCGACGAAGCTGGCGAAGGCGATCTTCCGCTTGCCGGTGAGGGCGTGCGCGTCGGTGACCGGGGCCAGGGGGGCGGCGGTCCCGGTGAGGGAGTTGATGGTCATCGCAGGGAGATCCTCATGTCGGTCACGCTCTGGGCCCGCTCCATGACCCATGCCTTCTCGCTGGTGTATTCGTGCACGGACGTGATGGCGAGCTTCATCGCCTCCGGGACCCGGTAGGCGCCGCTCTCGTAGAAGTCGAAGCCGATCAGGTCGAGCTTCGGGCTCACGTCGAGGAAGTCCAGCAGCCACAGCATGTTGAAGCCGGAGGTCGGGATGCCGGACCAGACGTCGGTCGTGACCTTGCCGATGTTGCGCAGGGGCCAGCGCAGCGACTCGTCGCCGAGGTAGGTCTGGGCGCCGGGCACCAGGCGGTTGCGCAGCGAGTACTTCCAGTCGCCGGAGACCCCGCCGAAGACGAGGCGGGTGGTGACCCGCTGGTCCCAGTTGAAGCCGTGCTTGTGGATCGTGACGTGGATGTCGGTGCGGCCACCGGTGTGCCTCGGGTCGAGCCGGTACGAGTTGAAGCGGACGACGAGGTCGTACGCGTCGATCTCGGCGCCCAGCGAACTCGTGGCCACGCGCCCGGAGTTGGCGATCAGACAGATCGACTTGCCGGCGATCTGGTTGCGGAACTCGCCCAGGGTGATCCACTGCACGCCGCCGACGGTGGGATCCTCGACCGGGCCGCGCATGCGGTTGCGGCGCTGCTCGGCGTAGAGCTCGACCGCCCGGGTGAGCGCCGCGCGGTCGGTGTCCTCGGTGGAGCGCAGGTCGAGGTACTGGCTGAGCAGTTCCTGCCGCTCCTGCACGGGGGCGTTCTCGCCGGCCAGTGAGAGGAGCGCTCCCACGAGCCGGGGCTCGGCCTCGGCCCAGTCGCCGACGGCGTGCGCGGTCAGGCCCTCGGCCCACACGTCGGTGGCGGGGCGGTCGGCGTAGGCGCGGGCGCCGGGGACCTGACCCTTGAGGAGTTCGAGGAGTTCGCGCTCCTTCTCCCCCGCGATGCGCAGGCCCGCGATGCGGGCGCGGACACCGAAGCCGTCGTCGTCGGTGAGGCTCAGGTACTTCTCGTACGCCTCCAGCGCCTCGGCCTCCTCGCCGAGGGCCTCCAGGAGCCGGGCGCGCAGCCGCCAGCCGGCGCGGGAGTTCCTCCGCTGGGCGAGGACGGTGTCGCTGATGACCAGGGCGAGGTTCAGCTCGTCGTCGTAGCCGCACTCCAGGGCCTTGTTGCCGACGGCCAGCAGCGCGTCGAGCAGTTCGGCCGGGATGTTCGCCGTGGGGGTCGGGGCACCTTTGACGGCGCGCTTCAGCAGGGCGGTCGCACCGGAGGGGGCGGACGTGGCCGGGGCGGCGGTGGCGGTCGTGCCCCAGACGACGAGCAGCTTGCGCAGCTGTTCGCCGAGTTCCACCCGGCGGCGGTCGACGCTCCCGACGACCTTGCCGCTGTGGGCCGCGCAGGCCCGCAGACAGTCGTCCAGCTCCCCTCCACGCGCGCGTGCACGCCTCTTCTGGACCGTCGTCATGACTCTCCTGTTGTTTTCTTGCCAAAGCAAAGGCAAGTTCACGGGTTTACTGCGACGTGGGGGGATTCCGGGCGAACTTAGGAAGCCAAAACGACTTTCAGGTGAACTCACCGGGACCAGAAGGCCAATCGTTGACTCGGCGCGTAAGACATCGTCGTGATTCGGACTAACGTGCTGAGGCGCATCCACAGGAGTGACTTAGGCTCTTCAGAGCTTGCGAAGGGGATATCCGTGACCAGCATGACCGTCCGGCCGGCACCCGACCTGCCCCGGCGGCCGGACGGGGAACTGCCCGCACCGCGCCCACGCGAGACCCGGCTGCGGGCCCTGGACGGACTGCGCCTGGTGGCCGCGCTGATGGTGGCCGCGTACCACTACGGCGGCCGCGGCGGCGAGGTCACCGGGTCCTGGGGAGCCTCCGCGCAACACCAGTTCCCGACGCTGCACACCTATTTCTCCTACGGCTGCCTCGGCGTCCAGGTCTTTTTCGTGATCAGCGGATTCGTGATCTGCATGAGCGGCTGGGGGCGTCCCCTGAAGTCGTTCTTCGCCTCCCGTGCCGCCCGGCTGCTGCCCGCTTATTGGGCCGCGGTTCTGCTGGTCACGGCGGTGTTCGCATTGCCGATGGTCGCCCAAAAGGCGCTCTCCCCGAGCGATGTCATGGTGAACATGACGATGCTCCAGATGCCGCTGGGCGTCGACCGGGTGCTCGGCGTCTGCTGGACGCTGTGGGCGGAGGTCCGCTTCTACGCGCTGTTCGCGCTGTGCGTGGTCCTGCCCGGGGCGTCCCGGCGCCGGGTGATCATGTTCTGCGCCGGCTGGACGCTGGCGGCGGCGATCACCCAGACCGCGCACCAGCCGCTGCTCGACACGGTGTTCATGCCCGAGTACGCCTCCTTCTTCATCGGCGGGGTCGGCCTCTACCTCGTCCACCGCGACCGGCGGGACGTGTACGCGTGGGGCATCGTGGTGGTCAGCTTCCTGATCGGACAGCACTACGCGGTCCGGTCGCTGTGGAATGTCTCCGACCCCCACGCCTTCGCGCACCGCACCTCGCTGGGCATCGTGCTCGTGGTCGCCTTCGGCTTCCTCGCGGTCGCCGCGATCGCGCTGGGCTGGCTGAGCTGGGCCAACTGGCGCTGGCTGACGGTCGCCGGGGCGCTGACGTACCCCTTCTACCTGGTGCACGAACACCTGGGCTGGGTGGTGATCAAGGTCCTCCACCGCGATCTGGGCCTGCCGTCGGCCGTGACCTTCGCCCTGACCATCGCCTCGATGCTGACCCTGGCCTGGCTGCTGAACCGCTTCGTGGAGGAGCGACTGGGCCCGCGGCTGCGGACCGCGCTCAACAGGACGCTCTGACGCTGTTCACCCGACGTTCGTTTCGCCGACCGCTGCGCCGCCGCTGGATGAGCACACTGGTCTCATGGGTGACGCACAGCACACGTACAGGTATCCCGGTGAACTCCGCGATGTGCCCGGGTGGTTCCCGCCGCTCGACCAGATGCTGTTCAGCTGGTTCCTGCAGCGCCAGGAGAAGCCGGGTGACCTGCTGGAACTGGGCGCGTACCTGGGCAAGAGCGCGATCCTGCTCGGGCAGCACCTGCGGGACGGCGAGCGGTTCACGGTGTGCGACCTGTTCGGGGGCGAGGCACCGGACGGCGCCAACCGCGCGGAGACCACGAAGTCGTACGCCTCCCTGACCCGGCAGGCCTTCGAGCGGAACTACCTCTCCTTCCACGACACTCTGCCGAGGGTGATCGAGGGGCCCACCTCGGTGGTCCCCGGCGAAGTGGCACCGGGCACCTGCCGGTTCGTCCACATCGACGCCTCGCACCTGTACGAGCACGTGTACGGCGACATCGGCGCCGCCCGCGAGATCCTGCTCCCCGACGGGATCGTCGTCCTGGACGACTTCCGCTCCGAGCACACCCCGGGCGTCTCGGTCGCCGTGTGGGAGGCGGTACTCACCCGCGATCTGCGGCCGATCTGTCTCAGCACGCAGAAGCTGTACGCCACCTGGGGCGATCCGGAGCCGGTCCAGGAGGAGCTCCTCGCGATGCTGCGGGAGCGGACGGACGTGGGCCTGAGCGTCCAGGAGGCGGCCGGTCACCGGCTGGTGCGAGCGCGGGCACAGAAGATGCAGGCACCGCCGTTCCCACGCTCCCGGCACTACGTGGAGCCGGTGGCCGCCCCGAGCCCCCCTCCGAAGCCCCGCCGCTCCCCGGCCCGCCGCATCGCCGTGGACCTGCTCCCGCCGGCGCTCACCCGCGCGGTACGCAAGGTCACGACCCGCTAGGCCGGTACTGCCGCTCGATCCTCGCGGTGTGGGCACGAGCGCAGAAGATGCAGGCGCCCCCCTTCCCGCACTTCCGCCACCACACGGCACCCGCCGCCGCCCAAGCCCCCTCCGAAGCCCCGCCGCTCCCCCTCGCCACCCGCGCCGCACGCAAAGTCAGGACCCGGTAGACCGGCACTGCCGCTCCATCCCGGCGGCGCGGGCGCGAGAGCAGAAGAGGCAGGCGCCCCCGCTCCCGCACTCCCGGCACCACACGGCACCCGCCGCCGCCCAAGCCCCCTCCGAAACCGCGCCGCTCCCCCTCGCCACCCGCGCCGCACGCGAGGTCACGACCCGCTAGGCCGGTACTGCCGCTCGATCCCGGCCAGCACCAGCGCGAGGCCCTCCTCGTAGTGCCGGTCGAAGTCCTGGAAGATCTCCGCGCCCGCCGCTGCCGACAGGGGGAAGTCGGCCATCCGGCGGGCGCGTTCCGTCACGTCGAAGCCCTCCCGGCGCTCGCCCGGCAGCGGCTCCACGCCCTGTTCCTCCGTGACGAAGCCGAGGGTGTAGTAGTACGTCGTCGACTGGGCCCGGACCGCCTGGGCGAGGGTGAATCCGGCGGTCGTGAACAGGCGCAGGGTGTCCTCCATCTGCTCGACGTGGACCAGCCCCGTGAAGCGTGAGCCGCTGTAGACCTTGGCGCCGTCGCGGTAGCCGAGCAGGGCGGTGCGCAGTCCGCGGTTGGCCTTGAGCAGCCGTTCCCGCCAGGTGTCGGACGGATCGAGGTCGGTGTCCGCGACCATCCGCCGGTACATCTCGGTCGCCATCTCGTCGAGCAGGGCCTGCTTGTCCTTGAAGTGCCAGTACAGGGCGGGCGCCTTGACGTCGAGTTCCCTGGCGATGGCCCGCAGGGTGAGGCCGTCGAGCCCCACCTCGTTCAGGAGCTTCAGGGCGGTGTCGGCGACCCGGGCGCGGTCGAGGGGCGGGCGTTTCTCCGTACTCACGCTTGACAGCTTAACAGCGTTAAGGGCACGCTCGGAGCCGACGGCACTTAACAGCGTTAAGGAGCAGGCATGAACACGGACGTACTGGTCGTCGGCGCCGGCCCCACCGGCCTCGCCCTCGGCATCGACCTCGCCCGGCGGGGCGTGGACGCGCTGGTCGTGGAGAAGGCGGACCGGCTCTTCCCGGGCTCACGCGGCAAGGGCCTCCAGCCGCGCACCATGGAGGTCTTCGACGACCTCGGCGTGCTCGACGCGATCCTCGCGGTCGGCGGCCCGTACCCGGTCGGGATGATCTGGCAGGACGGCGAGCGGGTGGGCGAGCACCACATGTTCGACCCGGTCGAGGTGACGGACGACTCGCCGTACAACGCCCCGTGGATGGTGCCGCAGTGGCGCACCCAGGAGGTGCTGTTCGCACGGCTGGTCGAGCTCGGCGGGTGGGTGTCCTTCGGACGGGAGGTCGTCGGCCTGGAGCAGGACGCGGACGGCGTGACCGTGCGCTTCGCGACGGGCGAGGACGTCCGCGCCCGGTACGTGGTCGCCGCCGACGGGGGCCGCTCGGTCGTGCGCCGGACGCTCGGGATCGGCATGACCGGGGAGACCGTCGACCCGAACCCGATGCTCGTCGCGGACGTCCGCATCGCGGGCCTGGACCGGGACAACTGGCATGTCTTCCCGCCGCGCGGCGAGGGCGCCGGCTACCTCGCGATCTGCCCGCTGGCCGGCACGGAGGACTTCCAGGTCGTGGCCCAGTTCCCGGAGGGCACGCGGGTGGACCTCTCCCCCGACGCGATCCGCGAGGTCGTCGCGGCCCGCTCCCACCTCGCCCCCGAGTCCGTCACCGAGGTCCGCTGGGCCTCCGACTTCCGACCCCGCGCGGCCCTCGCGGACGCCTTCCGCTCCGGTCGCGTCCTCCTCGCGGGCGACGCGGCCCACGTGCACTCCCCGGCGGGCGGCCAGGGGCTGAACACGAGCGTCCAGGACGCCTACAACCTGGGCTGGAAGCTGGGCGCGGTCCTGCGGTCCGGGGCCCCGGCCGCCCTGCTGGACACCTACGAGGAGGAGCGCAGGCCCGTCGCCGCGCACATGCTCGGCATCTCGACGGGCGTGCACCGCGGGGAGATCCGCCGCGGGGACGCGACCCGGCAGCTCGGCCTGGGATACCGGGACTCGTCCCTGACCGAGGAGACCCGCACGGAGCCGGCCGGGCTCCGCGCGGGCGACCGGGCCCCCGACGGCAAGCTGGCCGGGGTACGGCTCTTCGACGCGTTCCGCGGCCCGCACTGGACGCTGGTCGCGGTCGGCGTCGAGGCACCCGAACTGCCGGAGCCGGTGCGGGTGGTCACCGGTGACGAGCAGCCGTCGTACGGGAAGGGACTGTTCCTGGTGCGTCCGGACGGCTATGTGGGCTGGGCGGGCGAGGACGCCGCACAGCTGGCGGGCTATCTCGGCCGGGGGATCACGCGCTCGCGAGCGACAGCTTGACGGCGAAGCCGAGGAACAGCGCGCCCGCCGCCGAGGTCGCCCCCGCGGACAGCAGCCGGCGCCTGCGGAACGCGTCGGCCAGCCTCGTCCCGCCGAAGATCAGCGCGGTGAGGTAGAGGAAGCTGGCCAGCTGGGCGAAGGCGCCCAGGACGACGAACGAGACCGCCGGGTAGGCGTACCCCGGATCGACGAACTGCACGAAGAAGGCGACGAAGAACAGGATCGCCTTGGGGTTGAACAGGCTGATCACCAGGGCCCGGCGATACGGCCGCTCACCCGGACCGGCGTCGGAGATCTCCGCGTCCGCGACCGGCGAGCGCCGCGACCGCCACAGCCCCCACGCCGCCCGCAGCATCCCGACCGCGAGCCACGTCAGATACCCGGCCCCCGCGTACTTCACGATCCCGAACAGCACGGCGTTGGCCTGCAACAGGGAGGCCACCCCGGCCGCGGACAAGGTCATCAGCACGGTGTCCCCGCACCACACCCCGGCCGCGGCGGTGTACCCGGCCCGCACGCCCCGGCGCGCGGCGACGGAGACGACGTAGAGCGAGTTGGGGCCGGGCAGCAGCACGATCAGGACGAGGCCGGCCAGGTAGGTGGGGAGGTCGATGACACCGAACATGTGGACGAGTGTCGCATTCAGAACGCGTCCGAGGGAACGTAGGTGCCCCACACCTCACGCAGTGCGTTGCACACCTCGCCGACCGTCGCCCGGGCCCTGAGGGCGTCCTTCATCGGGCGGAGGACGTTGTCCTCGCCCTCGGCCGTCTTCTTCAGGGCCGCGAGGGCCGCGTTCACCGCCGACTGATCGCGTTCGGCGCGGAGCCGGGCCAGGCGTTCGGTCTGCTGGGACTCGATGGCGGGGTCGACCCGGAGGGGCTCGTAGGGGTCCTCCGCGTCCAGCTGGAAGCGGTTGACACCGACCACGATCCGCTCGCCGGAGTCGGTCTCCTGGGCGATGCGGTAGGCGTTGCGCTCGATCTCGCCCTTCTGGAAGCCGTGCTCGATCGCGGCGACCGCGCCGCCCAGGTCCTCGACCTTGCGCATCAGGTCCAGCGCGGCCGCCTCGACGTCGTCGGTCATCCGCTCGACGGCGTACGAGCCGGCGAACGGGTCGACCGTCGCGGTCACGTCGGTCTCGTGGGCCAGCACCTGCTGGGTGCGCAGGGCGAGACGGGCGGACTTGTCGGTCGGCAGGGCGATCGCCTCGTCGAAGGAGTTGGTGTGCAGGGACTGGGTGCCGCCGAGGACGGCGGCGAGGCCCTGCACGGCCACCCGGACCAGGTTGACCTCCGGCTGCTGGGCGGTCAGCTGGACGCCCGCGGTCTGGGTGTGGAAGCGGAGCATCAGGGACTTGGGGTTCCGCGCGCCGAACTCCTCGCGCATGACGCGCGCCCAGATCCGGCGGGCGGCACGGAACTTGGCCACCTCCTCCAGGATCGTCGTACGGGCGACGAAGAAGAAGGAGAGGCGGGGCGCGAAGTCGTCGACGTCCATGCCGGCCGCGACCGCCGTACGGACGTACTCGATGCCGTCGGCGAGGGTGAAGGCGATCTCCTGCGCGGGCGAGGCGCCCGCCTCGGCCATGTGGTAGCCGGAGATCGAGATGGTGTTCCACTTCGGGATCTCGGCCCCGCAGTACTTGAAGATGTCGGCGGTGAGCCTGAGGGAGGGCTTCGGCGGGAAGATGTACGTCCCCCGCGCGATGTACTCCTTCAGCACGTCGTTCTGGATCGTGCCGGTCAGCCGGTCCGGGGCGATCCCCTGTTCCTCCGCGACCAGTTGGTACAGGAGCAGCAGAAGGGCGGCCGGCGCGTTGATCGTCATCGACGTGGACACCTGGTCCAGCGGGATCCCGTCGAACAGCACCCGCATGTCGTCAATGGAGTCGATGGCGACGCCGACCTTGCCGACCTCGCCGTGCGCGATCGGGGCGTCGGAGTCGTGGCCCATCTGGGTGGGCAGGTCGAAGGCTACCGACAGGCCCGTGGTGCCGTGGGCGATCAGCTGCCGGTAGCGGGCGTTGGACTCCACGGCCGTGCCGAAACCGGCGTACTGGCGCATGGTCCAGGGCCGGCCGGTGTACATCGACGGGTACACGCCCCGCGTGAAGGGGTACGCGCCCGGCGCACCGAGCTTCTCCGAGGGATCCCAGCCGTCCAGGGCCTCGGGACCGTAGACGGGTTCGATGGGCAGTCCGGACTCCGACTCACGCGTCATGCCCACCACGGTATTGCGGTCCCGGGCGGATCGCCGCCGGGTCGTTCGCGACCGGGCGCGGGTGGGGAGACATCCAGGGGATGTCGGTGAGACGGCAGGGGGTCCGGATGCGTACTACGGGCATGGGGCGAGGGTTCGCGGCACTGCTGGTCCTGGCGCTGGCCTGCGGCTGCACGGTGCAGGGCACCGGCGAGGACGGCGGCGACGGCAAGCGGCGGCTGCCGGTGCGGATCGAGGTCCCGAAGCGCAGCACGCCACCGACGCAGGAGGATCCCGGGGCCGGTGCGGCACCGCCCGGCACGGCACCGCCGAGCAGCTCCGCCGCGCCCGCCGCCGTGCTGTGGTCGCGCGGCGACTCCGGGCGCGGGGTGCGGGAGCTCCAGGCCCGGCTGCGGCAGGTCGCCTGGCTCTACGACGGCCCGACGGGGTCGTACGACGATCTCACCGAGCGGGCGGTGAAGGGGTTCCAGGGCAAGCGCGGGCTGCCGAGGACCGGGAAGACCGACACGGTCACCTGGAAGCGGCTGAAGGCGATGACGCACGAGCCGGGCAAGTGGGAGCTGTACCTGATGGGCGGGCAGCCGGCCGACGCGCCGGACCCGCGGTGTCTGACCGGGCGGGTGCTGTGCATCAGCAAGACCAGCCGGACCCTGCGCTGGATGATCGACGGACGGACGGTCATGACCGTGTCGGTCCGATTCGGCTCGGTGGGCACACCGACCCGGGAGGGTGTGTTCAGCGTCTACTGGAAGTCACGGCACCATGTGTCGACGCTCTACGACTCCCCCATGCCGTACGCGATGTTCTTCAGCGGCGGCCAGGCGGTGCACTACTCGGCCGACTTCGCGGCCCGCGGCTACGCGGGCGGCTCGCACGGCTGCGTCAACGTGCGGGACGAGGCGGCGATCGCGGACCTGTTCGCCCAGGTGCGGAACGGCGACAAGGTCGTCGTCCACTGGTGAGGTGCGCGAGGAGGAGTTAGGGGCGCGGACGGGACCGGGGGAACGTGTCCCGCCCGCGCCGAGGTGCACGAGCCGTAGGTACGGGGGGAACCCCGGCTCTGTGCGACGGCCGATGACCAGTCGGCTCACTCAGTACTGCGCCACGGCGACCGAAAACGTCACACCCAGCGGGGCGGGAATCGCGGTGGGGATGAAAGGCGCAGGTCAGCGCTTTATGATCGTCCGGGTCCGGGTCTCGGCAAGCTCAGAGTGCGCTGTACGACGGGCTCGGCTCCGGGGCCGGCCCGGGGCTCGGTGACATCGTTGCCCGGCTCGGGACGAGCGGGGTGCCGGAGGTGGGGTCGGTGCTGCGGGGGGCCATGAACTGGCTGCCGTTGTGGCCGTCCTGGTCGCCCTCGCCGTTCCCGTCGCCGTCACCCCGGCCGTGCCCGCTCTTGTCGTGGTCGCCGTGCTTGTCGTCGCTCTTGTCGTCGTTGTTGCCGTCGTTCTTGTCGCCGTCCTCGCCCCGGCGGCCGCCCTTGCGGTCGTCGGAGCCGGCCCCGGCACCGGCCGCGGACAGGACGCCCTTGCAGTAGTTCCACACCCGCGGCGAGCCGCCCGCCGCGCCCTCCAGGGAGCGCTTGCGGGTCGGCGTCAGCTCCTTGCCCTCGCGCAGGTCGCGGCAGGCCGCGAGGGCGGACTTCACGCCACTGCCGGGACGGCCGTCGAGGCCGTCGGAGGCCGAGCCGCGGGCCCCGCCGGTGTCACCGCGGGCGGTGTCGCGCGAGCCGGCCACGCCGGACGGGGAACCCCCGGGCGAGGGCGCGACCTCGGGGCCCCGGGGCGAGGGCGAGACGAGGGGGTGGTCCGGGGAGACGTCCGCCGACACCGAGGAGCCGGGCTCCGGTTCGTCGTTGCCGGACGGCGCCAGGACTCCGGTTCCGGCCACGATCGCGGCTCCGCCCACCACGCCGGCGGCCAGTACGGCGGCCAGGGCGAAGTGCGCGGGGCGGCGCCGACGGGGCGGCGCGGCCTTCGGACCGGGAGCGCCGATGCGGACGAGACCGGCGTCGGCGGGGTCGCCCCCGGCCCGGTGCCGGTCCTGTGCGGGAGGGCTCACCCAGTCGTCGGCACGGTTCGCGCGGACCTTGCGGAAGGCGGCCAGCGCGGCCTCCTCGCCGGGCAGTTCGGTGCTGGTCGGCGCGGGTTCCGCGGTCAGCGCGGCCAGCGTCTCGGCGAGGCGTCGGGCCTGGTCGCGGGTGGCCTCGTCGACGGCTTCCAGTGGCTCGCCGCGCAGCAACCGCTCCGCTGTCTCGAGGTCCAGCCACCTGTAGCTCTCGTCGGCCATCACATGTCCTTCTGCGTCCGCGGACGCATATGCGTCACAGTCGCGGACGTCACCGCACGGTCCTGCGGTTCTCTCTGGGGCGGCAGGGCATCGAGCGCACCGGCGGATTCCGGATCCGCGCCCAGGAGTTCGGCGAGCCGTTTCAGACCCCGGTGCGCGGCCGTCCGTACGGCGCCCGGACGCTTGCCCAGGGTCTC
Source organism: Streptomyces sp. NPDC057253 (assembly GCF_042669125.1). Classification (NCBI taxonomy): domain Bacteria; kingdom Bacillati; phylum Actinomycetota; class Actinomycetes; order Kitasatosporales; family Streptomycetaceae; genus Streptomyces; species Streptomyces sp. NPDC057253. The sequence continues at coordinate 53,873 of NZ_JBHUXV010000012.1, forward strand.
GGCGGCGGTCTTGGCGTCCAGGCCGACCACCACGCGCAGTACGACGGCCTCGGCCTGGTCCTGGGGCAGCCGGGCGATGAGCGAGAGGGTGGTGCCGGTGGCGAGCGCCTCGATGGCCTCGCCCGCGGTGTCCGACTCGGCGGGCTTGCCGGTCAGCTCGGTCTCGTCACCGCCGATGGCGGGGCGGCGGCCGCGCATCCGTATGTGGTCCAGGGCGCGGTTGCGGGCTATCCGGGCGGCCCAGCCGCGGAAACGGTCCGCGTCGCCGTCGAAGCGGTCCAGGTCACGGGCTATCTGGAGCCAGGCCTCGGAGGCCACGTCCTCGGCGTCCGGATCGCCGACCAGTGTCCGGACGTATCCGAGCAGCCGCGGGTGCACGGCGCGGTACACAGTACGGAACGCGGTCTCGTCCCCGTCCTGTGCCGCAAGCACCGCGGCAGTCAACTCCGCGTCGTCCCCCAGCACCCGTGAATCCTCAATACATGGTCGCGATCGATGGTCGCCGCTTCGAGCCGTCGAGGGCGGTGATGATCGCTGGAGAGTCCCGTTGATCATTCAACATCCGCGCCCGGCGCGAAAGGCACGTTACGACCTGAAACCGCTGCTCGTCCATGTCCGTACAAAAAGCGGCCGGGTCGTGATCGGGGGTGGGTGTGTCGGCGGGGTGGGGTGGGTGTGTCGGTGAGGTGTGACGGCGGGGTGTGACAGAAACCGCACGGATGGCGCTGAAGGAAGTACGGGCCGCCGCGCGGCCCGTGCCGCGCGACGGCCGGGGCCTCTCCTGTGGGGGGTGGCGGCCCCGGCCGTCTCCGCGGGGGATGTCGCCCCGACTCCGGGCCTCCCCGGTGCGCCACAGAGCCGCTCTGGCACTAGGCTCTGTCCCGTCGCCCGCTGCCCTGGCGTGGCACGTGCGAGGGAGAAGGGCACTACAGGTGCTGACAGAGACGAGCGACTCCGAGTACGTCTCGGACCTGGTGGACATCACTGACTTGTCCATGGACACTTTGGAGAATTTGCCGGACACGGTCCTCGCGTCGGTGCTCCAAGAGGTGCGGTTCCCCTCAGGCGAGAGCTTCGCCGCCTTCGCCTCGGCGCTTGTCTGACCCGTCGGCAGTTCTCCTCGCCGCCTTTCGGCCAACAACGATCCGTTCCCCCAAGGTGAGTTGAGCCTCCGCCCAACCGGGTATCACGTTGCCACGCACGCATCCGGCTCACAGGCGCGGTGAAACGCCTGCGGCCGGATGTGACGGCCGGGGGGTGCCTTGGAGCGAGAGCCTTATTTCTTCCTGAGCTACGCACGCAGGGACGACCGAGGCAGCGCCTTCGTGCGTCGTTTTTACGACGACCTGGTGGCGGAGCTGGTCCGTCTGGGCGCCGACTGCAGCGGACAACAGCCATTCCTCGACATCGAGCGCCTTGGCCTGGGCATGGACTGGGAGAGCGCGCTCGGCAACGAGATCGGCCACTGTCGAGCCCTGGTGGCCCTGTGCTCGCCCGCCTACGTCAACAGTCTCTACTGCGGCAAGGAATGGGCCGCCTTCGAATCCCGGCTGCTGAGATATCGCGAGCAGACCGACATAGAGGTGCCGGCGCTCATACCTGTCCTGTGGGGCCCCCTGCACCATGCGATGCCGCCGGAGATCAGCAAGTACCAGTATTTCGAACCGCCTATGGGCCAGGAGTACCTGGAGCAGGGCCTGATGGGGCTGCTGCGTTCCGCGCCGGGAGGTCGTGCCTACCGTGCCGTCCTGGAACTCGTGGCGAAACGGGTGCAGCACGTGGCCGATCTCTTCCGGTTGCCCCGTGCGCAGGGCCTCGACCTGGGGACCGTGCGCAGCCCCTTCGAAGGACGGGAACCCGCGGGGCCGGGCAGCCGGACCACGGGTCACGTCCGAGTCTTCATCGCCGCCGGTGTCACCGACCCGCTGCCCGAAGGCCGGCAGCGGCACGAGTACTACGGGCCCTCACCGCTCGACTGGACCCCGTACCACCCTCCGGTCCATCCCACCGTGGCCTACCGGGCTCAGCGCGTGATCATCGACGAGGGGTGCACGAGCACCCTGGAAGTGATCGATCACGGGCTCGGCGACAAGCTCGACGAGGCCGTGCACAACAACCAGACATCCGTGCTGCTGGTCGACGCGTGGGCCGCCCGGGAAAGCCGGTACCGCACTCCGCTGTCCGACTACGACCGGCAGAACCACCCGGTCACCGGCGTCCTCGTGCCGTGTCACGAGACGGACGAGGAGTCCGGTGACGACACGCTGTGGGCCGACCTCCAGCAGGTCTTCAAACGCAATTGGATGCGGCGCAACGACCCCTATGACCCGCTGTTCCAAGTACAGGTCGAGCGACAACGGTTCGAGGACCGGCTGGCCCGCATGGTGGTCGTCGCCCAGAACCGTCTCATGGAGAAGGCCGTTCCGCGCCGGCTCCCCGCCGGGCCGTCGGCGCCGCCCATGCCGGGACTGAGCGTCCCGTACACACCCCACTCCAGCACGGACGATCCTACCGAGCCGCCCGGGTCGTTCGCCTCCTTAGAAGGACCAGGACGATGAGCTCTGAGGCCGAGGCTCAGGACACCGGCAGGATCGTCACCTTCTACTCGTACAAAGGTGGCACCGGCCGCACAATGGCCCTCGTCAACGTCGGCTGGATCATGGCCAGCAGCGGCAAACGGGTACTGCTGGTCGACTGGGACCTCGAGGCTCCCGGGCTGCACCGGTATCTGCGCCCCTTCCTCTTGGACCCGAAGCTGCGGGACACCGACGGCCTGATCAACATGGTGAACTCCTTCGCCGGACAGGTGATACGCCCGGGTGAGCCGCCGGGACCCGGCCCCGAGGCCACCGTGATGAGTGACGACGAACTGCGTTCCCACGCACGCCTCGGCCCCCGCACCACCGGCCTGGACCTGCGCTTCCCCGGGGGTGGGCGGCTCGACTTCCTGCCTGCCGGGCGGATGTCCCCCTCGTACTCCGCCGACGTCACCAGCTTCAACTGGCGCGCGTTCTACGAACGTCTGGGCGGCGGCTCCTTCCTCCAGGTGCTGCGGGAGGAGATGAAGGCCTCGTACGACTACGTCCTCATCGACAGCCGAACGGGCGTCAGCGACATCTCCGGGATCTGCACCACCGTGATGCCGGACGTCCTCGTCGACGGGTTCGTGCTGAACCACCAGAGCATCGAGGGCGGCCTGGACATCGCCCAGTCGGTGGCCTCCGAGGTGCGCCACCCCGTCCGTATCCTGCCGGTCCCCATGCGGGTCGAGGACGGCGAACAGGAACTGCTCGAATGGGGCCGGGACCTGGCGCGGGCCGAGTTCGGGCCGTTCCTCTCCTGGCTGTCCGAAGCGGAGCACGACCAGTACTGGGGAGAGGTCGAGATCCCCTACAAGAAGTACTACGCCTACGCCGAGATCCCGGCCACGGTCCGGGACCGGCCCTCTCAGCCGGGCAACCTGCTCGCGGCCTTCGAACGGCTTACCGCGTGGATCACCGACGGCCGGGTGCGGTCCCTCGTCCCCCATCCGGAGGAGGAACGGCAGCGGATGCGCGCCGCCTACCTCGACCCCAGGACGTCATGGCCGCGCATCCACGTCAGCTATGCCTCGGCCGACCGGATGTGGGCGGAGTGGATCGCGGCCCGGCTGGAGGGGATCGGCTACCAGGTTTCATTGCACAGCACCGCCGAGCCAGGCGCCGGGGCGTTGCCCGAGGTCGCCCCCGTCCTGAAGGGGCGTGGACGGCTGCTCGCCCTGCTCTCGCCCGAGTACATGCTGCAGCGGCGCGCCCAGGACATCTGGAAGCAGCTGAGAGGTCATGAGAGCGCCGACGGGTCACTGCTGGCGGTACGCGTCCAGGAGTTCGAGACCACGGCCCGGGACCCCTTCAGGGGCCGGTTCGCCGCCGACCTCACCCACTGCACCCCCGAGGAGGCGGAGACCCAGTTACTGTCGGTCGTCGGTCCGGTGCGCCGCGCACGCGTCCCGGGCAGCGTCGCACCGGTTCCCGGCTCCCCCGCCCCACCATTTCCCGGAACGTCCCCCGCAGTGCAGCGCGTTCCTTCCAGGAACGTTTCCTTCACCGGACGAGGCTTTCTGCTGGAGCGGCTACGCAACGGCTTCACTTCCGGTAGCACGACACAGGTTCTTTATGGGCTCGGCGGAGTGGGAAAGACACAAATCGCACAGGAGTACGCTCATCGCTTCAAAGCGGCCTACGACGTGGTCTGGTGGGTCACCGCCGCGCAACCCGGCCTGATCCGCCCGGCCCTCGCCGACCTCGCGCCGCGCCTCGGACTGGAGGTCGGCGAGGACATGGTGAGTACCGCGGAGTCGGTGCTGAGGGCGCTGCGGCGGGGGGAGCCTTTCGACCGCTGGCTGCTCGTGTACGACAACGCCGGACGCCCCGAGCAACTCGCGGCGTTTATCCCGACGGGTCCGCCCGGCGGACACGTCTTGCTCAGTTCTCGCGACCGGACGTGGGTGAACGACGCGGGGCTGGTCGAGGTCGAGGTGTTCCAGCGTCAGGAGAGCACCGACCTGCTGCACCGCCTCAACACGGGGCTCACGGCCTCCGACGCCGAGGCGGTGGCCAGGGAACTGGGGGACCTGCCGCTGGCCGTCGCCCAGGCCGCAGTCTGGCTCAGCGAGAGCAGCATGCCGGTGGCCACCTATCTGACGCTGCTCAAGGACCGCCTCACTGAGGTGTTGCAGACGACCCAGTTGCCGGAGCGGGACTACCCCCACTCCGCCGCGGCGACATGGAACCTGGCAGTGGACGAGCTGCGCCGGGTCAACCAGGCAGCGGCCGAGATGCTGGAGATCTGTTCGTTTTTCGGCCCTGACCCCATTCCGTTGCGACTGCTCTACAGCAAGGCCGTCACCAAGGCGCTCACCTTGCCTTCCGGTGAGCCGCGCGACGAGATGGCGGTGGCTCAACTCGTCCGGGCGATCAACCGGTTCGGCCTGGCCAAGAGCGACCAGAGCAGCGCCACCCTCACGGTGCACCGACTGGTACAGGCAGTCATCCGCGACCAAGTCGACGAAGCGCGCACACCACAGGCCCGCGGTGTCGTGCACGCCGCTCTGGTGGACGCCGACCCGGGCGACCCCGACGTACCCGGTGACTGGGACCGCTATGCGGAACTTCTACCTCATCTGGGGCCCAGCCTGGCCGCCGAGAGCTCGGACCCCGAAGTGCGCAAGTGGGTCACCGATTCCGTGCGCTACCTGTGGAAGCGCGGGCTGCACACTGACGCCCAGGAACTCGCGGAGCGCACACTGAAACACTGGAAAGAATGCGATATCGGACACCCCGACGACCCGCAGACCCTGATGCTGCGCATCCAGCTCGGCAACGTGCTCCGCTCCAGAGGGCGGCTGGAGAGGGCGTACGAGATCGACCGAGACACCTTTGAGCGGTTCCACCGCACAAAGGGCCCGGACTACGCGCACACGCTGGCCGCAGCCGGGAACGTCGCGGCCGACCTGCGTGCGCTGGGCCGCTACCTCGAAGCCCGGGAGCTCGACCGCCAGACCCTCGACGGAGCCCTGCGGACCCTCGGCGACGACCACCCGCGCACGCTGATGTACACCAGCAACCTGGGTATGTCGGAGTACCTCGCGGGCGATCGTCGGGCGGCCCTGCACCTCCACGAACTCGCTTACCGGCAGCAGAGCGAGGCCCGCGGCCGGGACAACTTCTACTCCCTGCTGTTCGCCAGCAACTACGCCCGGGACCTGCGGGAGACGGGAAGTCTGCGCGAGGCCCTGGAGCTGCTGCGCACCACGGTCCAGTGGTACGAGCAGACGCTCGGGGACAGCCACATGGAGACGCTGAGGACGCGCCGCAACCTCGCCGTGGCCCTGCGCCGGGCCGGCGACTACGAGCAGGCGAGAAAGATCGACGAGGACATCCACTCCCGGTACGTCGAAGCACACGGCACGGAGCACGCGGACACGCTCGCCGCGGCCTGCGGTCTCGCCTGCGACCTGGCGGCGCTCGGAGAGCCGCAGCGGGCACGACAGCTGGCCGAGCGTGCAATGGACCGCTACAGCACCTACCTGGGCGCGGAACACCCAGTCGCATTGGCTTGCGCCACCAATCTCTCCGTCTACCGGCGGCTGACGGGGAGTATCGACTCCGCACGCGACCTGTCGCACAAGGCGCTGCACCAGATGTCACGGGTGGTCGGGGAGAGTCACCCGTACAGCCTCAGCTGCATGATCAATCACGCGAACGACCTCGCTCTGGCCGGCGACCTGGAAAGCGCGGTCGAGTGGGACCGGCGGGCGCGACGCCACTTCCTCGACATCCTCGGACCCGACCATTACGACGCCATCAGCATCACGTCCAACCTGGGCCTGAGCCTGAAGGCGATGGGCCGCACTGAGGAGGCGGGGCAGTTGGCGGCGGAGGCGGCGCGCAGGGCCCGGGACAGGCTGGGTGAGGGTCATCCCACGACCCGGACAATACTGTCCGGAAAGAGGCTCGACTCGGACATAGAACCACCGACCACGTGATCAACGGACCTCATCCGCCCCGGAAGCCATCGGGGGCCTACGAGGTACTTATGATGGCTTCTTTCCTCCGCCGTCGTACCGGAGCGACCGATGCCGACCTCCGCCACCAACGCCCCGCCCGCCACGCCGGACAGCGGGACGGAGTCTGTGCCCTTCCGGCAGTTCCTGCTGAAGATCCACAGCCGGTGCGACCTGGCCTGCACCTACTGCTACATGTACGAGGCGGCCGACCAGAGTTGGCGGCAACGGCCCAGAAGCATGGCTCCGGCGACAGTGCGGCGGGCTGCGCAGTTGATGGCCGAACACGCCACGGAGCACGGACTGTCCGAAGCACATGTGGTGCTGCATGGCGGAGAGCCCCTCCTGGTCGGAGCGGACTACCTGGAAGCCCTGCTCGGGACGGTCACGGACGCCCTGGCCGGCATCGCCGCGCCGCGCTTCACCCTGCAGACCAACGGCATCCGACTCGCCGAGGACCCGCGGCTGCTTCCCGTTCTCGACCGCCACGGCGTGCGGATCGGGGTGAGCCTGGACGGCACCCCCGCCGGACACGACCGGCACCGGCGGCGGGCCGACGGGAGAGGCAGCCATGCCGACACCGCCCGCGCGCTCGAACTACTGACACAGCCGGACCACCGGCACCTGTTCGCAGGTCTGTTGTGCGTGATCGACCCCACCACGGATCCGCTGGAGACGTACGACGCGCTCCTGCAGTTCGCTCCACCCCGACTGGACCTGTTACTCCCGCACGGGACCTGGCAGACCCCGCCGCCGGGGCTCACCGTCCGGACCGCCCCACCCACGGCACCGCCTGCACCCGGCGCGCACACGGGTCCCGCTCCGTACGCCGACTGGCTGTGCGCGATCTTCGACCGTTGGTACGGCGCTCCTCGCCGAGAGACCGGCATCCGGCTGTTCGAGGAGATCATGGTGCTGCTGCTCGGCGGTACCGCGCGGAGCGAGGCGGTCGGACTCACCCCCGTCGACCTCGTCGTCGTGGAGACCGACGGGGCGATCGAGCAGGCCGACTCGCTCAAGGTGAGTTATCCCGGGGCGCCCGAGACGGGGTTGCACGTGTCCCGCGACACCTTCGCCGACGCCGCCGCGCATCCCGCTTTCCGTGCCCGGCAGCGCGGCATGAGCGGGCTCGGTCCTGTCTGCCGCTCCTGTGCCCGCGCCCGCGTGTGCGGCGGCGGCCTGTACGCCCACAGGTACTTCCCCGGAGCAACCCCGGTCTTCTCAGCTCCTTCCGTGTACTGCGACGACCTGGCGGTACTGGTCGACCACATCGGCGCCCGGCTGCGCCGGGACGTCGCGGCACTGACCGCGCCCCGGCGGGAGGCGTCCCGATGAGAGCAGCGACGGGGCAGGGGGCCGACGTTGCACCGCGGCCCGGAACGGGTCTCGTCCCGCACACGGTCCCTGCCCCTGTCCTCCGGGACCTGGCTCGCGCTCGAGGCGGTGCGGCCGCCGTGGGTCTGCTGCGGAGGGGGCAACTGAGCAGACGCATGCTGATGGCGTTGGCCGTGCGCCAGGCGGCAGTCGGGCATCTGGAGGAGCGCACCGCCGAAGCGGCCTACCGCCGCCTCGTCGACCTGAACCGGCGGGACCGCGCCGCGTGGCGCGAGGTCATGCTGTACCCCTACCTGGACGAGGGGCTGACCCGGACCCTCACCGCGCTGGAGCACGGACGGCCCGCCGACCTGCGGTGGTTGGAGCAGGTGACGGCGGACCCCGGCCGACGGGCCTGGCACCGGGTCACGGCCGACTGCGACGGCATGGCACTGGACCTGCGGCTCGCCGACCAGGGCCCCTTCCGTGAGGCGCACGGTCATGAACTCGCCGCGCCGCTCACCGCGGAGCAGACACAGCAGTGGACGCAAGCCCTGGGTGCCGCCTGGACCGTGCTGGTGCGCCGGCACCCCTGGCACGCGGAGGCCATCGCCGCCGGTCTGACCACGCTGGTTCCGCTGCTCCCCAACCCGGACGGCACCGAGGTCAGTTCGGCGGCCCGCCGCGCTTTCGGCGCCATCGCCGCGTCCCTCCCCAATGACCCGGTGCTGCTGGCACTGACCCTCGTGCACGAATTTTTGCATGTCCAACTCGGCGCCCTGCTCGACCTGTTGCCCCTGCACGGCCCTCCGACGAGCGCCCGGTACCACGCTCCCTGGCGGCCCGACCTCCGGCCCGCAGGAGCGCTGCTCCAGGGCACGTACGCGCATCTGGGCGTGACGGACTTCTGGCGCACCGAACTCGCCGCCGGAACGGGGGGCGCGCGTGCCCGACGCGAGTACGCCACCTGGCGCGAGCACACCGAGACCGCCGCCGGCACGCTCCTCGAAAGCGGCGAACTCCTGCCCACGGGGCGGCGGTTCGTGACGGAGTTGCGGGAGGCGGTGCGCGGCCGGGCACTCGGTGCGTGAGCGCCCGGTTCACCGGCTGAAGGCGGAGCTGCTCGGCGACCGGCGTCGTCAGTGCTTCTTGGACTTGTTCTTGTCCGCGTTCGACTCGGCGGTCGCCTGCCCCTTCCGCTGCCCCGGCTTCACGTCCGCGGCCTCCGTCGCCTGTTCCGTCAGCGCGGCGCAGTAGGCGCTCACGTTCGCCTCGCCACCGGCCGCCGCGACGAGCCTCTTGAACGCGGTGGAGTCGGGCGCCTTGCCGCGGCCCTGGAGCTTCTCGTACACCCGGCAGTGGGCCAGGGTGTCCTTCGCGGTGGGTGGACGGTCGGCGGGGGCCGACACGGAGGGCCGGGGGCTGCTCGGCGACTGGGCCGGGGCGCTCGTGGTGACGCTCGGACGCGCGCTCCCGTCGCCCGCCGCGCTCTTCGCCGGGCCGCCGCCACCCGCGCCGATCGCCGCGTAGGCGACACCGCCGAGGGTGAGACTCGCCAGCAGCACGGAGAGCGTCGCCTTCCAGGACCGCGCCCGGTGCCGCTGCGCACGGGGCCGCCAGTCGTCCCGCCGCCGCGTCCGCGCCCGGTGCGCCCCGGCGTCCCGGGCCACCCGAAAGGCGTCCACGGCCCGCCGCTCGCCCTCCGCGTCCGCCTTGCCCCCGAGAATCGCCGCCCCGAGCACCGCCTCTAGCCGACCACGGTCGTACGACGGCTTCGTGACGGGGGGCGTGTCGCGGTACGGCGGCTCCGGTACGCCCGCCCCCTCGTCGTAGGCCGGCCTCGGCACGGAGCTCATGTCCCCGTACTGCGGCTCCGGCGGCGAGGGCTGCGTCTCCCCGTACGGCAGTTCGGACGTGGGCACACCCTCGTACGCCCCTTGCCCGTCCCGCCCCGTCTCCCCCCGGCGGGCCCGACCGCGGTCGGGCGTGGCTCCGCTCCGCTCGTCGCCCATGCCGTGTCCGTCCCTGTCCGCCGTGCCGTCCTGGCCTGTCATGTCGACTCCCCCAGCGTCCGGGGGCGCTCATCCGTCACACTCTCGGCGCCGAGCAGGTGCGCCAGCCGCTTCAGACCCCGGTAGGCCGCGGTGCGCACCGCGCCGGGGCGTTTGCCGAGGACGCGGGCGGCGGCGGGGCCGTCGAGGCCGACGACGACCCGGAGCAGCACCGCCTCGGCCTGGTCGGGCGGCAGGGACCGGACCAGTTCCAGGGCGTACTCGGTGGACAGCGACTCCAGCGCCTGGTCGTGGGTGCTGTGCGGGCCGGGCAGGTCCAGCATGTCCTGCTCCAGCGCCGCCGACCGGGGCCGTACCTTCTGCCGGCGCAGATGGTCCAGGGCCCGGTGCCGGGCGATGGTCGCCGTCCAGCCGCGGAACCCTGACCCGTCCCCCCGGAACCTGCCGAGGTCCCGGGCGATCTCCAGCCAGGCGTCGGAGGCCACGTCCTCGGCGTCGTCGCCGACCAGCCCGCGCAGGTACCCGAGCAGTCCGGGCTGCACCAGCCGGTAGGCGACCGCGAACGCGGCCTCGTCGCCCTCCTGGGCCCGCGCAACGGCCGCGCCCAGTTCCCCGTCGTACGCCTGTGCGCGGCGTGGTTCCCCGCCTTGCCCCAAGAACTTTCCTGTCCGTACCGGTTCGTGGCGATTCCACCCGCTAGGCGTGGTCGCCCTTGCCCATGTCCCCCACGGTCAACAGCGTCCGACCGCACAGAAGTGTCACAGTCCCGCACCTGTCCCAGAGGTCGCTGTACGCAACACCTGTGACGTCTGCGATCGTTTCAACGCTGTGTGAGTGCCACCTGTGCAAGAGGTGGCATTTCTATGACCGAGTTAGACCGTATTCAGGGGTGGGGTAGGTAGTGAGTCGTCGTAGAAGCCGTGCGTACAGACCGCTCAGCATGAAGCGGAGGGCGTGGCTGACGCTCGGCGCGGTGGTTCTGGGAGGCGGCGGTATCGCGACCTACGCCGCCGCCAGTCCGTCGACCGACGCCGGAGCCGGCATCGAGCCCAAGCGGCCGGTGAAGGTCTTCGACCTGGCGCTGAAGGGCACCGCGACCGGCAAGCGGGAGCTGCCGCGCACCGAGACCAGGCCGTTCTCCCTGCTCGGGGTCTCCTGGACCGGGGTGACCAAGCCGCTGGAGGGCAAGGCGCAGGTCCGCACCCGCAGCAGCGAGACGGGTGAGTGGACCGGCTGGCAGGACCTGGAGACGCACATCGACCCGCCGGAGGACCCCGACGAGCGCAACGGGGCGCGCGGCGCCTCCGAGCCGCTGTGGGTCGGACCCTCCGACGGTGTGCAGGTGCAGGTCGTGCACGAGGACGGGACCACGAGTGCCGGTCTGCCCAAGGGGCTTGAGGTCAACCTCGTCGACCCGGGTATCGCGACCGCCGCGGAGCAGCGGGACGCCGCTGCCGACCCGGACCCGGCGGCGTTCGCCGAGGACGTGACGGGCACCCCGACGCCGACCGCGAGCGACACCACGTCGACCTCGGCGACGCCGACCGAAACGCCCACGACCACCGCCACGGCCACGACCTCGGCCCCCGCGTCGACGACCCCGAGCCCGACCCCCACGCCGACCGCGACCGCCACCACCCCCACCGCGCCCCCCTCGACGGTCCCCGAGCCGCCGATCGTGTCGCGCGCCGGCTGGGGCGCCGACGAGTCGCTCAGCCCGGACCCGTCGGACTACAACGCCGATGTGAAGGCCGTCTTCGTGCACCACACGGCCGGTACCAACGACTACTCGTGCGCCGACTCCGCGTCGATCATCCGGGGCATCTACGCGTACCACACGCAGACCGAGAAGTGGAACGACATCGGCTACAACTTCCTGGTCGACAAGTGCGGCACGATCTTCGAGGGCCGCAAGGGCGGGGTGGACCTGCCGGTGCTCGGCGCGCACACCTACGGCTGGAACCGTGAGTCCGCGGGCATCGCGGTGCTCGGCAACTACAACGACGTCGGCGCCTCCTCCGCCGCGCTGACCTCGGTCGCCCGGATCGCGGCCTGGAAGCTCGGCCAGTACGGCGTCGACCCGAGCTCCACGGTCCAGCTGAAGGCGGGCGCGACCCAGAAGAACCTCGCCGGCACCAGCTTCACCGCGGGCAGCCTCTACACGTTCAACCGGATCTCCGGCCACCGCGACGGCTACGCCACCGAGTGCCCCGGCACCACGCTCTACGGCCAGCTGCCGACCATCCGCGCCTGGGCGGCCGGCCCGGTGCAGGGCCTGAAGCTCACCACGCTGACCGGCACGACCCTGTCCGGCTCGACGTACTACACCAAGGGCGCGATCACCGCGAAGTGGTCGACGACCACGCCGGGTTCGCTGATCTCGAAGTTCGAGCTGCTGGTCGACGGCAGGGTCGCCGCGACCGCCGCGGGCACGGCCACCTCGGCGAGCACGACCCTGGCCGCCGGCACCCACAAGGTCGCCGTACGGGCCGTGCACCAGTCCGGCAAGACCGACGCGAAGTCGACGACCACCGCGCTGACCGTCGTCGCGGACACCACCGCGCCGGTCTTCTCCACCACCCCGAAGATCACCCTGCGCGCCGGCACGGTCGAGACCGCCGCCGTCCCGGTCACCCTCGGCTGGAAGGCGACCGACGCGCAGGCCCTGAAGCAGGTCAGCCTGCTCTCCCCGACGACGGCCACCTTCGGCCCGACCACCACCAGCTCCAACCGCACCGCCAAGTCCGGCTCGGCGAGCACCTGGTCGATGAAGGCGTACGACATCGCGGGCAACACCCGCACCTCGTCGCCCGCCTACACGCCGATGATCCTTCAGGAGACCTCGGCCACGAAGTCCGGGAGCTGGACCGCCCGTTCGTCGTCCAGCTACCTCGGCGGCAAGTCGTACTCCAGTGGCACCAAGGGCGCGAGCCTGACCTGGACGTTCACCGGCAAGTCCGCCGCCTGGGTGGTCTCGCGGGCGTCCACCTCCGGGCAGGCGTACGTCTACGTGGACGGCACCAAGGTCGCGACCGTGGACCTGAAGTCCACCACCACGAAGTACCGCCAGGCGATCTGGACCAAGTCCTGGTCGTCCAGCGCCCAGCACAAGATCAAGATCGTGGTGGTCGGCACCAGCGGCCGCCCGACGATCACGACGGACGGCCTGGTCTACATCAAGTAGCCGCACCCTGAACGCCGGCCCGGGCGTCCGCTCCCTCGCATCCTGGGAGCGGGCGCCCGTCCTGCTTCACCGGGCAGCGGTCCCTCAGGACGGCCCGGTCATCGCCGTACGGCACCCGTCGCGTCACGGCACAGCAGCCGCAGCGAGCCGTCCCCGGCGAAACAGCGGCGGGCCTCGTCCAAGGGGTCCCACAGGCGGCCGTCGGGCGTACGGACCCAGTACTCGCCGCCGCTCGCCCACCACTCGGCACCGGTCTGACGGACGACGACCTCACCGGCGTAGGCCCCGAGCCCGCGCAGCACGGTCTCCAGGGCGGCGTACGGCACTCCCTCCCGGCGTATCTCCTCGATGAGCCGGTCGACGCGCCACAGGCTCTGCGCCGAGTAGTCGAGCCGGACCCGGGCACCCTCGCGCAGGGTGGAGACCGCGTCGGCGGCCCACCGCACGGGTCTGGCGGCGGCGGAGGGCCGCCGGTGCTCCTGGTGGGTCGTCACATCGGCGGTCGAACGGGCTGTCGTATGAGCGGTCACATCAGTCGTCACACGGGTGACAGCGTTCCGGCGGGACCGTGCGTCACACGGATCGGGGGGTTTCGGCGACACCGGTGCAGGACCGCCGCACCTTCACCGCATCACTCGCCGGACGGTCACAGGACTTTCCCCGTAGCGAGGTTGACGCCGCAGTGACGCTTCGGGGCCGCCGTGCGCTCCTGTCTCTGATGAGCGACTACTTCCATCTGCGCGCGGTGCCGCCCTCGGCCCTGCGCAACAGCGCCAACTGGTTGCAACGGCTGTTCGAGGACGACTGGGACGCCGTGCGCGAACGCATCGGACGCCATCGGGAGGAGGTGCTGGACAAGTCCTATCTGGACCACGAACTCCTCTACGCCGGCGCCGAGGTGGTCCTGGGCGGACTGCCGGTCTACCCCGGCGACCGCGACAAGCCGCCCTTCCTCCTGCTGACCGCGGCCAAGGCGAACCAGGTCTCGTCGTACCTGGGAGCCGCCGACTTCGAGGCCCTGTGGCGGCTCGCCCGCGAGGACCTGCTGCCGAGGTACGGCGGGGCGGGCGCAGAGCGGGAGGCGCGGGGGGTGTTCGCGGCGGCGCACCGGGACCTGACGGCGTTCTACGGCCAGACGGCCCAGTACGGGGACGCGGTCGTCAAGTGGCTGCTCCACTGAGCAACGCCCGCCGCCGAGTTCCCTCCGAGTCCCCCCGGGTTACCTCCGAGCCCCCCCGGCCCCCTTCATCCCCGCCGTCGGCTCCGCCGTGACACCACAGCCCGCAGTACCCGGCGGCCCTCCGTGGACACCTCCAGGGCGGGGCGCAGGCCGGCCGGGCCGTGACTCGCGAGGAGTTCCAGGACGGTGACCTGGCGGCGGAGTTCGGCGGCGACGAGCGGGGACATACCCTCCGTACGGCCCTCGCGGCGGGCGTCGAGCGAGTCGCCGGCATCCGTCAGGGGGTCGAGCAGTTGATGGATCCGGAGCGCGGCGACCGAGCAGGCGTCGGCCCACTCCCGCATCTCGTCCCCGGACCGCTCGACCGGCGCGGCCGCGAGCATCCGCCGGGCCAGCGACACGGCCTCGTCCTCACCGGCGGAGTCGGCGGAGTCGTCCGCGCCCGGTTCTCCCCCCGTTGGCCCGAACTCCCCTGCCCCGCCCAGTTTTCCGCGGACCTGGTCCAGCAGTCCGGCCCACTGTTCGGGTCCGCCGGTGTCGCTCGCGAGGTCGGCCCACAGGGGGCGCAGGGCCTCGTCGTCGCCGCCCAGCAGCGGCACACAGCGATCCAAACAAGCCAACCCGCTGGCGGCCAGTCCGCGTTCGTCGGCCTGGCCGATCAGCTCCACCAGACTCATCCACGCCTCCCTCGCCAAGCGGTGCCCCCTGACGGAACCCGCACTTCCCCTTACTGCGTGCAACGGCCCATGAGTGTCACAGGGGCACCACGCCGAGTCGGTCGAGCATACGGAAGAAGAGGTTTTCGGCCAACGGGTCGGGGTCGGCGCTCAGTACGTCGAGCAGTGGCTCCTCGGCCACCTCGTGCCCCGCCTCCGCCGCCCACGCGACCGCCCGCGCGGCCGCGTCTCGGGGCTCCAGGAAGTAGTCCTCCAGGGTCAGCGCGTCCCCGTCGGTGTCGCCGGCCCCGATGTACCGGGCCATGGCGGCGCGCGCCAGACAGGTCGTCCAGCCCCCGCTCTCCGGCCCCGCCGCCTCCACCACCACCGACGCGCTGTCCATGACGTATCCGAAGAGCGCGGGCGAACCGGTCTCCAGGGCGAGGGAGTTCATGTTGCCGACGTCGCCCTCGCCGCTCGCGTACTCCCACACCTGCCATCCGCCGGGCGCCGACTCCCGCAGGACCATGCCCTCCGCGCCGGCCAGCGCGTCCAGTTCGGCGAGCGGTCGCTCCCCGCGGCCCACGACGAAGTAACCCCAGTAGCCCATCCGCTGCCCCCCTGGCTGCTCGGTACGGTTCGGGCCCGAATACACCACATTCGTACGGCAGTTCGCAGCAGGAAGGACCAAATCCGTCAGACCGCGGCGGGCACCGCGGGCCCGAGGCGGGCCTTCTCGTCCTGCATCCGGGTCAGCCGCAGCACCAGCGCGGCGGCCACCAGGGCGGCGGTGAGGTCGACGGCGTCGGCGAACAGCATCTGAAGCATGGCGTCGTGGATCTCCTGGGGGGTGTCGGCCTCCCCCACCATGCTCGCCAGGAACCGCCCGACCACGTTCGTCAGGAGCCACAGCGTCCACCAGACGTTGACAAGCGCGTGCCCGCGTGGCCGGTCCCCGGTGCTGCTCGCGTCCCAGACGTCCAGCACGACCCGGCGCGGGTACCACAGGCTCACGAACGGCACGAACCAGCCCGCGATCACCCAGCCGCGCGCCTTGCGGTGCCCCTCCGGCGCGAACACCTCGGCGTTGACCCGCACCCGCCACAGCCAGATCACGAAGACGACGGCACAGGCCAGCAGCACGGCGGCCTGCGCGGAGGCCGCCAGGGCGGTCAGCGTGTCGGACACGTCCGCCCGGTCCAGCAGCGCGGCCCCGGTGTCGCCCCCGGCGAGGTCGCCGGTGACGTCGTACCGGAGGAAGTCCGTGACGATCGCGAAGAGGTCGACGGCGGCGGTCAGTCCGAGCAGTGCCACGGTGGCCCACCCGAGCCCGACCGGCGAGCGCAGCCAGAGCTTCGGCGTGCCCGCGCCCGGCGGGGCCGCGAAGCCGGCGGGCGTGGCACACGCGGTGCACAGGACACCGTCCGGTGCCGCTTCGAAGTGTTGGCAGCGCGTGCAGAGCATGGCGAAGTCCCCCGAGGTGTGGATGAGCGGCAGACCGCGCAGGTTCTCCCCAGAGCCTCACGCGCGGCATGCGGAACATACGGTTCGCCGGCCCCCCGCGTCCACCGGGAATCACCGGCCCGTTCGGCCGGCCCCTCAGCCCAGCCGGTCCCCGAGCGCCTTGAACCGCGCCCAGCTCAGGGGCGGCTTCCCCGGATCCCACAGTTTCTGGGCGGTGGCCCGCAGCGGCATCCGGATGCCGGCCGCGACCTGGGCCTGCGTCTGCGCGTTCGGGAAGTCGCACCAGACCGCGAAGTACCCGCCGAGGATCTGGCCGTCGTACTTCGAGGAGACGGCCGTCGTGCCGCGCACCACCCGCGGGGTCCACTGCTCGTAGATCCGCTGGCCCCTCGGGTAGAAGAACTTGTTGGGCTGGCCGAGGACGTAGTAGAGGAACTCGTCGTTGTAGTTGACGACCTTGCGCCCCGCGCTCAGATACTCCACCGGCGGCCGGGCGCCGATCTCCTTGCCCGTCCAGTAGGCCACCCGGATGTCGGCGGCGGGCCGCACGGAAGTCCCCCGGAAGAACCCGTCGTTCCAGGCGAACGGGGTCCTGCCCGCGGCCCGCACGGTGTCGGCGCGGTCGTTGAGCCACCCCGTCGTCAGGTCCGCGACGGTGCCGCCGGCGCCGTAGGCCGCCCGGGCGGCGGTGGCGAGCTGCGGATAGGTCGCCGCCGGGTCGGACACCATCAGGGCCTGGTACTCGTCGGCGCCGAGATGCCACTCGGAGCCGGGGAACAGGTCGGCGTACTCCTTCAGCAGATCGTCGACGATCTCGGCGGCCGCGGGCTTGGAGATGTCCACGGTCCCCCGCGGAGCGTTCCCCGCCGCGCTGCGCAGCTGGAGCTCGGGGTGGGCCGCGATGACCGCCCCCAGATGCCCGGGCGAGTCGATCTCCGGTACGACGGTGATGTGCCGCTGGGCCGCGAGCGCGACGATCTTCCGCACCTGCGCTTTCGTCAGGTGCCCCTTCGAGACGATCTCCGGGTGCGTGTCGGAGGCGATCCGGAACCCCTGGTCGTCGGAGAAGTGCAGCTGAAGCCGGTTGTACTTGAGGTCGCCCAGCTCCCGCACCCGGTCCTCGATCCAGCCCGCCGTGAAGCTCTTGCGGGCCATGTCCAGGAAGAACCCGCGCACCGGCTTGGCCGGCCGGTCCCGCACGACGCCCTCCGGCGCCGTACCGCCACCATGCACCTCCTGCTTGAGCGTGCGGGTGCCGTAGAACACCCCCGCGTCGTCCGGCCCGCTGATGTCGACCCGCCCGCCGCGCACGGTCATGCGGTACGACTCCGGGGCCGCGCCCGCGCCCCGGTCGAGAGCCAGTCGGACGTCCCCGGCGCGCACGTCGTCCTTCTTCCCGGCGTACGTCAGCCCCAGCTCACCGGCGACCAGGCGCCCCTCGTCGGCGAGGCCGGCGTCGTTCACGACCACCCGCCGCCCGGAGGCGGGCCGCCAGCCGGGGCCGTGCGCCGGGGTGTGGGCGCGGACGGCCGGGATGGTGCGGGGGGTGGTGGAGAGCGGGTAGGAGCGGGTGGGGCTGGGGGTCGGGCTCGGACTCGGCGGGGCGGCGGACGGCGACGGCGAGCGCTGCTCGGCCTGTGCCTGCGTCCGCGTGGATCCGGCGGGGGCGCTGTCGTCGTTCCCCGCCCACAGCCCGAGGCCCACCCCGGCCGCCACGGTCAGGGTGACCGCCCCGGCGATCATCCCCCTCGCCTGCTTCTCCGGTCGCTTCCTGTGCTGGCTCACACCCTCCACGCTAGGGCCTCGGCGGAACCCACGCGTCCACCGCCCGTTCCGAAACTCTCCCTTGCGGGTGAAATTGGGATGTCCGTCGGACAGGTCATGTCCACACTCGATAACGTGACGTCACACCGCTCACAGCTTCCCCTGCCGAAACACACGTGACGCCCACACACACTTCTGGCCGAGTGGCCATACCGTCCCTGCCCACGGTCCTGGACGCCTTCAACATCGCCCCCGCCGCAGAGGCCCGGGGCCTCCTCCTGGACTGCCTGCGCAGCCTCCGCTGGGCCGAGAGCATCGCGGCCCACCGCCCCTACCCGACCATGGAGGCCCTCCTGGCGGCCTCGGACGAGGCGGCGTACGACCTGACAGTCGCGGACCTGTCGGAAGCGCTGGCGGCCGAGACCCTCCCGCTCCTCCCGGAGGGGGCCTATTCGGCGGCCCACATGGCCATGGACGCGGCCCACGCGGCCTACGAGGCCCGCTTCGGCCACGCCTTCGTGATCTGCCTGGACGGCCTGCCCGCCGACGAGGCCCTGGACCACGTCCTGGCAGGCATCCGGTCACGATTGACAAACGATCCGGAGGAGGAACGGGTGGTGGCGGCAGAGGAGCTCCGTCGCCTGGCGAGGGAACGGCTGGTTCGCTTCCTCAGGGGCGCGGGGAACTGCGCGAGAAACCCCCACGGCGCCGCACCCGGCACATAACAGCTGAGACCACCCCAGATGCCGCTGAGGCTCACCCATCCGCGTGCCACTTTGATCACACCGGTAGGCCCGGCGTAAGCCCAGCGGCAGCGCCTCGCTACGATGCTGGGGGCCGGTGGACCGTACCCGGCCGGGCCCGACCGACAGACCAAGCCGGCGCGGCTCCAATCCCCGCTCCCGGAGGGACTTCCGTGCCGGCTGGAACGCTGTACCGCGGCCGGGAAGGAATGTGGTCCTGGGTGGCTCACCGAGTCACCGGCGTCCTCATCTTCTTCTTCCTGTTCGTTCACGTGCTGGACACCGCTCTCGTCCGTGTCTCCCCCGAGGACTACGACAAGGTCGTAGCCACGTACAAGACCCCGCTCGTCGCGTGCCTGGAGTACGGCCTCGTCGCCGCCATCCTCTTCCACGCGCTCAACGGCCTGCGCGTCATCGCCGTCGACTTCTGGTCGAAGGGCCCGCGCTACCAGAAGCAGATGCTCTGGTCCGTGGTCGGCCTGTGGGTCGTACTCATGATCGGGGCGATCTACCCCGTCCTCGGCCACGCCGCTCGTGAACTGTTCGGGAGCTGATACCGATGGCGACCACTGAAACCTCCGCTTCCGGCATCGGCCCCGTCGAGGGCTCCTCCGGTTACGGCGTCGACAACCCGGCGCCCCTCATCGAGGCTCCGCGCAAGCGCACCAAGAAGACCCCCCGCTCGACCCGCGGCAACTTCGAGATGGCCGCGTGGCTGTTCATGCGGCTGTCCGGCATCGTCCTGGTCGTCCTGGTCATCGGGCACCTGCTGATCCAGCTCGTCCTGGACGGCGGCGTCTCCAAGATCGGCTTCGCGTTCGTGGCCGGCCGCTGGGCCTCCCCGTTCTGGCAGGTCTGGGACCTGCTGATGCTGTGGCTCGCGATGCTGCACGGCGCCAACGGTCTGCGCACGATCATCAACGACTACGCGGAGCGCGCCAACACCCGGCTGTGGCTCAAGGGCCTGCTCTACACGGCCACGGTGTTCACCATCCTGCTGGGCACGCTGGTGATCTTCACCTTCGACCCGAACATCCGCTAGGCACGGGGCTGCGAGAATCATGAAGATCCACAAGTACGACACCGTCATCGTCGGCGCCGGTGGCGCGGGCATGCGCGCGGCCATCGAGTCCACGAAGCGCAGCCGCACCGCGGTGCTGACCAAGCTGTACCCCACCCGCTCCCACACGGGCGCCGCGCAGGGCGGCATGGCCGCCGCGCTGGCCAACGTGGAGGAGGACAACTGGGAGTGGCACACCTTCGACACGGTCAAGGGCGGTGACTACCTGGTCGACCAGGACGCCGCCGAGATCCTGGCGAAGGAGGCCATCGACTCGGTCCTCGACCTGGAGAAGATGGGCCTGCCGTTCAACCGGACCCCGAACGGCACGATCGACCAGCGCCGCTTCGGTGGGCATTCGAGGAATCATGGTGAGGCCCCGGTCCGCCGGTCCTGCTACGCCGCGGACCGCACCGGCCACATGATCCTCCAGACGCTGTACCAGAACTGCGTGAAGGAGGGCGTGGAGTTCTTCAACGAGTTCTACGTCCTGGACCAGCTGATCACCGAGGTCGACGGCGTGAAGCGGTCGGCAGGTGTCGTGGCCTATGAGCTGGCGACCGGCGAGATCCACGTCTTCCAGGCGAAGGCCGTGATCTACGCGTCCGGCGGCTGCGGCAAGTTCTTCAAGGTGACGTCGAACGCGCACACCCTGACCGGTGACGGCCAGGCCGCGGTCTACCGTCGCGGGCTGCCGCTGGAGGACATGGAGTTCTTCCAGTTCCACCCGACCGGCATCTGGCGCATGGGCATCCTGCTGACGGAGGGCGCCCGCGGTGAGGGCGGCATCCTCCGCAACAAGGACGGCGAGCGCTTCATGGAGAAGTACGCGCCGGTGATGAAGGACCTCGCCTCGCGAGACGTCGTGTCCCGCTCGATCTACACGGAGATCCGTGAGGGCCGTGGCTGCGGTCCCGAGGGCGACCACGTCTACCTCGACCTCACGCACCTCCCGCCGGAGCAGCTGGACGCCAAGCTCCCGGACATCACGGAGTTCGCGCGCACCTACCTCGGTATCGAGCCGTACACGGACCCGATCCCGATCCAGCCCACCGCGCACTACGCGATGGGCGGCATCCCGACGAACGTCGAGGGTGAGGTCCTGGCGGACAACACCACCGTCGTCCCGGGCCTGTACGCGGCCGGCGAGGTCGCGTGCGTCTCCGTCCACGGGGCAAACCGTCTGGGCACGAACTCGCTGCTGGACATCAACGTGTTCGGCCGCCGGGCCGGTATCGCGGCCGCGGAGTACAGCCAGAAGGCGGACTTCGTGGAGCTGCCCGAGGACCCGGCCTCGCTGGTCGTCGGGCAGGTCGAGGCGCTGCGCAACTCGACCGGCACCGAGCGCGTGGCGGTGCTGCGCCGCGAGCTTCAGGAGACCATGGACGCCAACGTCATGGTGTTCCGCACCGAGCAGACGATCAAGACGGCGGTCGAGAAGATCGCGGAGCTGCGCGAGCGCTACAAGAACGTGGCGATCCAGGACAAGGGCCGGCGTTTCAACACGGACCTGCTGGAGGCGATCGAGCTCGGCAACCTGCTGGACCTCGCCGAGGTCATGGCGGTCTCCGCGCTCGCCCGCAAGGAGTCCCGCGGCGGTCACTACCGCGAGGACTACCCCAACCGCGACGACGTCAACTTCATGCGCCACACCATGGCGTACCGCGAGGTGGGCGACGACGGCGCCGAGTCGATCCGTCTCGACTACAAGCCGGTCGTCCAGACCCGCTACCAGCCGATGGAGCGTAAGTACTGATGGCAACCCCTGTTCTGGACAAGAAGGACGCGGCCGGCGAGCCGGAGCCCGGCTTCGCCGACTCCCCGTACATCACGGTCACCATCCGGGTCCGCCGCTTCAACGCCGAGGTCTCGGCCGAGGCGGTCTGGGAAGACTTCCAGCTGGAGATCGACCCGAAGGAGCGTGTCCTCGACGCCCTCCACAAGATCAAGTGGGACCTGGACGGCTCGCTGACCTTCCGCCGCTCCTGCGCCCACGGCATCTGCGGCTCGGACGCCATGCGGATCAACGGCAAGAACCGCCTCGCCTGCAAGACGCTGATCAAGGACATCAACCCCGAGAAGCCGATCACGGTCGAGCCCATCAAGGGCCTGACGGTCCTGAAGGACCTCGTGGTCGACATGGAGCCGTTCTTCCAGGCGTACCGGGACGTCATGCCCTTCCTCATCACGAAGGACACGAACGAACCGACGCGTGAGCGTCTCCAGACGGCCGAGGACCGCGAGCGCTTCGACGACACCACGAAGTGCATCCTCTGCGCGGCCTGCACCTCCTCGTGCCCGGTCTTCTGGAACGACGGCCAGTACTTCGGCCCGGCGGCCATCGTCAACGCCCACCGCTTCATCTTCGACTCGCGCGACGAGGCGGGCGAGCAGCGCCTGGAGATCCTCAACGACCGCGACGGCGTGTGGCGCTGCCGCACCACCTTCAACTGCACGGACGCGTGCCCGCGAGGCATCGAGGTCACGAAGGCGATCCAGGAAGTGAAGAGGGCACTGATCACTCGGCGCTTCTGATCTTCCCCGCTCCACCTCAGGGCCCTGTTTCCGTCACTTCGGAAACAGGGCCCTCTGGTGTTTTTGGCGGATTCGCGCTCCTGCCAGGTGGCACAAACCGGCGTCACACTCCTTTCGGGACAGGGCAAGGCGATTGGTTCGAGTCTGTTCAGAGGGCGGGGGCTCGTGGCGACACCACCGGACGACGACCCGGAACCGGACGGCCCGCCACTGGATGGCCTGGTGCCGCCCACCTGGCAGCGCCCGACCCCGCTGGGTTACGGACACGGCTCCAAGGAGGCCCAGTTCGTCGCCGCCCCCCTGCTGGCGGCCGCCGCCCTCGGCCTGGCCGGAGTGGTGGCGGGGGTCAAGGACAAACTGTTCCTGCTGTCCGGCCCGACTCTCCTCGCCCTCGTGCTCTCGGCGATGGCCCTGATCTTCAGCATCCAATTGGCCTATCACGCACGGAAGTTCCTCTACTCAGGGCAGGACGTCTACGACTGGCATCGGCTGCAGGACCTCGACGACCAGACACTGGCGGGGCTACGAATCGAGCAGTACAACGACTTTCGTACCTGGACGAAGTACAACAACCAGGCCAACAGCCTTTTCAACAAGGGCACTGTGCTGCTGGCATTCGGTGTCGCCGCGGCGCTGGCCCCCGGGCCAGACAGTGACCAGCGCTGGTGGCGATGGGGTGCCGCAGGCATCGTCCTGCTCTGCGCCATCGGAGAGATCTACTGGCAAGAGAAGCTCAAACGCGCCGTCGACAAACGAGCCACACGCGTCAGGCAAGGAGGCCCAGAATGACCATGCACGCCATGGTGCTCCCCGGCTATCAACCCCACTCGATCAAGTGCGGCTACTGCCAAGCGGAACTCGGACTGGTACAGGGACAGTTCATTGTGCCGCTCAGGGTCTCCCTCTTGAACGCTTGGAAGAAAGCCCTCCAGAAGGGGCCGGCCGCCATCGACGCCTATCTCTCCGAACACAACGTCAAGCACAAGGTCGGCTGCCCCTTCTCCGATGTACCGCCCGCGGTGCACGCGTCGTGCGAAGGCTACGACGACGAGGGCAGGGACGCCTGGCACCAACTCCTGCACGCCAGGGAGGAACTGGACAAGGCTCGCACCTGGGGCAACCGCCACGCCGACTGAAGGGCAGACTCACCTCTGCGTAGGTTGGCTGCCGCCACCACGCCGCGCGTCTGGGTGCTCGTAGGCACGGCCCTCGCGCCGGACTCCGGCAAACAGGTCCGATACTTCGGAGAAGATCTCCTCCTCACTCTCCCCGTCTGTGGGCAACGGCAGGTGCAGTGCCTCCAACAGGTCGAAGCGGTGCAGGTCGTACGCGACATGCATGAGCCCCGAGTACCCCTGCGCCGTCGTCACCGCGCCCTTGTACGCGACCGCCGCCAGCAGTAGACCTGTGCCGCACAGCCACCAGCGGGTCGGCTCGTCGTACAGAGCCGCCGCGCTGATCACGGTAAGCGTGAGCAGGGACCAGCACAGGTTGACAGCCGTGTCGAGTGCGTCGCGGGCTGAGCTGAGGACCTCAGCCATGCGATCGGACACCTGGAGGTAGATGCGGGGCCAAGAGGGCAGTGTGGTGAGGCCGTAGCGCTCTCCGGCAGTCAGCTCCCCGGCCCTCAGCGCGTTGCCCAGTGCCGTGGGCAACAGAAGGTCACCAGGCGGACGAGCGGCGAGGCGGCGCAGGGCGTCTTCGCGCACGCGCCGGTGTCGGTCACCGCCCGCCATACCCTGAGCCCGCTGCCGTAGTCCCTGCAAACGGTGACGCTGGACACGCGTCAGTGCACCGGCCAGCCCTGCAGTGGCTGGCCAGCGGTCCCAGTAGCCCTCAAGGACCCGCACTGCTCGCACCTGGAACGGCTGCAACAACAGTCCTAGCAGCGACGCGCCACCTACGACCGACACGACCACCCCGAACACAGCTACGGGTCGCTCCGGCCACACGGCAGCCCAGTTACTCCGCCCCGAGAAGCTCCCCGCTCGCACCAACGCGAGCAACCCCGCGACGAACAGCGCGCACGGCGCGAAATGCACCGAAAGCACCCGTCGCACGAAAGCTCGCCCTCCTCATCCGCCGCTGAGCGCTGTTCAGTATGAAGCGCTGTATCAAGCCCCTCGGTGGGAGGGTCCACAGTGCGATCGGGACGTGTGGTGGGTCCCCACTGGTTAAGTCCTGTGTGGATAACGTGACTTGAGTGGCTACGGGAGCACACTGGCCCCATGGCACTCAAGCGAAAAGTCGCCGCCGCGCAGTGTCGACTTCCGTCTCGACGCCCGCGACAACCGCGTCGCCGTGTAGTCGACGGCGTGGAGCGGTCCGAGCTGACCGTGTCCGCCAAGGAGCACGGGGGCGCCGCGGACGGCTTCGTCTTCCTGGCCTTCGACAAGGTGAAGCTGGGCCGGCAGCTCCACCAGGCCGACCCGACCCCGTCGTCGTACGGCATCCGCATTGGACGACATCGCGCTCGGCACCCGGCGCGTGGGCGGTTGCGGGGACCGGAGCTGAATTCGGATTGCTTCGCCGCGCGGGGCGTGATCCACTGCGGCGGTCATGCATGGAGCGGCTCCCTGGGGAGGGGGCCGGAGGCCGGGGGAGGCAGCGGTGCGTACCGCTGGAGAAGAGATCGTGTCGTCGTGCCCGCAGTGCGGGGTGGAGATCCGTGCGGACAGACGGTTCACCACGTGGTGCGCGGCCTGTGACTGGAACGTGGATCCGCAGGGGCCCGGCGGGCGGAAGCGCGGGCTGGAGGGGGTGCGTCGCCGGATCGCACAGCGGTACGGCGGGCGGCTGTTCGACGAGTTGAGCGCCGGGGGCGGGGACAGGGCGCGCGGGCGTACGGTGTCCGGTCTGCTCGCCTACGCGATCGCGCTCGCCGTGCACGGCCTGACCCTCGTCCTGGCCGTCATCGGGCTGCTGGGCCTGATCCGCGGCTGGGGCGGACTCGGCATGGCGTTCGGGCTGTTCCTGCTCGCGCTCGCCTGGTCGCTGCGGCCACGGCTGAACCGGCTGTCCGACCACGACCGCGTCCTGCTGCGCGGCGACGCGCCCGAGCTGTACGCACTGGTCGACGAGGTCGCCGCCGCCATGGGCACCCGGAGCGTGGACGCCGTCGTGGTCGACCTCGACGCCAACGCCGGCGTGACCCATCTCGGGCTGCGGAAGCGCCTGCTGACGCTGGGGCTGCCGCTGTGGGAGGTGCTGAGCCCGCAGCAGCGGATCGCGCTCCTCGGGCACGAGCTCGGTCACTTCACCCACGGCGACACCCGGCACGGCATGGTCGTGGGCACCGCGTGCAGATCGCTGTCCACCTGGCTCTACTACGTCCAGCCGACGCCGAACCCGAACGTCATCCAGGCCATCACCAACCTGGCCTGCGTCCCGCCGCGCCTGCTCATCACCGGCGTCCTGGCGCTGCTCGACCTGCTGACCGCGCGGGCCTCCCAGCGCGGTGAGTACCTCGCCGACGCGGCGGCGGCCCGCACCGGGTCCACCGAGGGCGCGGTCGGTCTCATGGACCGGCTCATGGTCACCGACTCGATCGTCACCACCCTGCACCGCGAGACCAACAGCCGCCGGCTGCGCGGTTCGGGCCGGGTCGGGCAGCAGAGCGCCGACGGCCTGTGGGAGGCGCTCGCCGCCCATCTGGACTCCGTCCCGGAGTCCGAGTTCGAGCGGCAGCGACGGGTCGGGGCGCTGCGCGGGCACAGCGTCGACGCCACCCACCCGCCGACCCATCTGCGCCGACGGCTCCTGCTGAGCGGTACGCCGGTGTCCGCCGCGGTGACGGCGGACACCGACCGGACGGAACGCATCGCCGGCGAGCTGGCTGACGTCCGCGCGAAGTTGGCCCGTGAAGTGGTCAGGGACGGCTACGGAAACCTCTGACAGGCGGCCTCCTTCGCACCCCGCCCGACCGTCACAGCTGACTGAGGATCGTCGGGTCCGTGATCCTGGTGTCGGCCGCCAGCATCATCGCCTTGCTCAGGATGACCGCCAGCATCCGGTCGCCCTCGTAGGGCAGGTAACCGGTCTGCGGGGTGGCCGGGTTGGACTTCGGGACGATGCAGAGGTACTGGTCGTTCGGGGTGCGGAGGATGTTGCCCGAGCCCAGGTGGATCTTGTAGGTGTGGCGGTCGCCCTTGACATGGAGGAAGCGGCCCTCCAGGGTGCAGCGGTCGGCTATCGCCAGCCTCGGGATCAGCCGGTCCAGGAGGAGTCGACGGGTCTCGGCGCTCTGGTTGAGCTCCCCGAAGCCGTACGACGTCCAGTACTCCTGGAAACGGCCGCCGGGGCCGCCGTCCTGCCAGGTCGGGTCGTTGCCGACGCTGGCCACGCCGACGAACAGGTCGACGTCGCGCAGGACTTCGGAGAGGACCAGGGGCGGGATGTCCGTGAGGGGCAGCGGGTCCACCGGGTCCGCGCCGTCGCGCAGCCACATGCGGTACTCGCCGCCCGCGCAGTGCGCCCAGTTCTCCGGGGCGTCGATCGGGTAGAAGCGGACCTGGTCGGTGCGCAGGCGCAGGAAGGTGCCAGAGTCGGTGATGTCCGAGTAGTCCTCGCCGCCGTCACCCTCGACCCAGTACTCCGCTCTCAGTCCCCAGCGCGGGAGGTCCCGGCGGGGCGGTGGCGCCTCGTCGTCGACGGCCAGCCGGAGTTTGTTGCGCCAGCCCCGCACCGCCGCCAGGGAGTGGAACTGGTGCTGGCGCAGGATGTGCGCCGCGAAGCGGTTGGAGTACGTGCCGGTGCTGCGCTCGGCGTCCGTCAGCAGGTAGACCTCGCGGTGGGCCTGCTTGAAGGGCTGGGTGACGCCATGGCGCTCCAGCCAGTCGCGCCAGGCGACGATCTCGGCGGGCGCGTGGTCCACCGGGTGCCAGAGACGGACTTCGGTGCCTTCGGTGACCGGGACGTCCGCGAGGGTGCGCGGGGCGCCGTCGGCGTACCCGACCGTGGTGCCGTCGACCGTCCACAGGAGGCGCCGGGCGAGGGTGCCGACCAGGGGGTGGTCGAGGTAGCGCTCACGCCAGGTCGCCCAGGACCAGGTGCGGTCGGCGAGGAACTGACGGTCCAGGCGCTCGCTCTGGGCCGACAGCATCTTGTCGATGTCCTTGGCGGCCGCCTTGAGTTCCTTCACGTCCTCCGCGTGGTCCCGCCGGACGGCCGCGGGCACGCTCTTCACCGGCTTGCCGCTCGCGTTGCGCCAGGTCAACACGGCTCTGGAGCCCTGGACTTCGAGGACGGCGGTGACCTCGCCGAGCCGGTGCTCCGCGCGTCCCACCTCGGTCAGGCCGTAGGCGGGCACGGCCAGTTCCTCGATCTCCTCGCGGCTGAGGCCGAGGGCGGCGGCGCGGGCCTCCAGGGCCGCGTCGAGCAGCTTCAGGGTGTTCTTGTACGTCACCCGGGTGGCCAGGCGGGCCAGTTCGGCGAGGGCGGCCTCGCTGTCGATGCGGGCCAGTGCGTTGACTCCGGCGTTGGCGACTTTCGGGTTGCGGGGGCCGAGGCCGGCGACCTTCTTGAGGGAGGTCTCGACGAGGGCGCCGAGGGCGCGGGCGGTGTCGGGGTGGGCCGGGAGGAGGGAGACCAGCCAGGCCAGGCCCCGCAGGGCGTTGGCGTTGTAGGGGTCGTAGGCGCTGTTGACGTCCGGTTCGTACGGCCCGCGTTCCAGCTCGAAGGTGCGGGGGCGGCCGGCGAGGGCGAGCCAGGGCAGCGCGGTCTCGCGGACCCGGTCGGGGCCCAGCGCGGCGATCAGGGCGGTGGCCCGCTGGTCCCATTTTGCGTTGGGCTTGGCGGCGGTGGCGGTGGCGGTGTGCGCCAGCAGAGCCTGCCATTCGGAGTCGCCGGCCGCGTCCCGCAGGGCCTGTTCGGCCCATGCCTCACCGACGTTGAGGGGCGGCTCGGTCAGCTTCTTGGCCGTGCGGGGCAGGTCCTCGTTCTGGTAGGCGTGCAGGACCGAGCGGCGGACGGTGGCGACGACGGCGGGGGCGATCGGGCGGCCCGCGGCCAGCTCGGCCTCGATGAGGTGCTCGTAGCGGGCGCCGTACCAGAAGGAGTGGTGGCGGGAGATCCCGTCGAGCAGGGCCACACGCTCCGCGGCCAGGCGGTCGTGCGGCGGCAGGTCGCGGGAGACGATGCCCAGCAGGATCAGGGCGTTCTCCCGGGCGTTCGGGCCCGCCTGCGCCGAGTGGTACTGGGTCACGAGGCCGTCGGCGATCCGTGACCGCGCCTGCGGCGGCAGGTCGTGCACCCGGGCCAGTACGCCGTCCCACAGACCGGTCCAGTTGCCCTTGTTGGCGACGGCGGCCCTGAGCAGGTCGACGGCGAGCTCCTCCAGGTCGTCGTCGGCGACGCGGCGTCCGATCAGGTCCTTGTACTTCTGGATCTCGCCCATGGTCAGCCACCCACCAGCGGGACGAGCTTCAGGAAGGTGACCTCGGTGCCGAGCACGAGGTCGATCTCCTCGTCGAGCTCGGTGACCTGGCGGTCGCCGACCAGCACCAGGAAGCCGTTGCCCGCGAAGGCCTTGAGGGCGAGCTCGGTCTGGGTCTCGGGATCTATGCGGCGGGGCGTGCGCAACGCGTAGCCGTTCAGCACGCGTTCGGTGTCCTCGGGCTGGACCAGGCCCTGGAAGACCGCGGGCGTACGCGCGTTGTACTCGGCGACCTCCTGGAAGACCCGGCGCCGGATCAACTCGCCCACGGCGAGCCGCTCCTCGGCGATCTCCAGCCCCCAGCCGTCGCTACGGCTCCCGCTTGTCGTCTCGTCGACGAACATCACGATTCCCATGCCACGACAGTACGAGCCACCACTGACAACGGGGTTCGGGAGCGGGGATGGCCGCCGGGGCGGAGGGGAGGTGCGAGCTGGAACCAGGGCGGGGGCGGACACGGGACCGGGAGCCAGGGCCGGGGCGAGGGCGGAGAGCACACGGAGCCCGGCCCAGGAACGGAGCGAGGGCGATCCCGGGCCCTCGGGGCCAGCCCCGGAACCGGAAGCAAGACCGTCAGCCGACGCGGAGGCCGACGCGAGGACGAGCACCTGCCCACTACACGACGTTGCGGACCACCGTCCACGTCACCGCGAGCGCGAGAACCACCACCTGCCCCCGCGGGCTCAGCGTGACGCGCCAGTGGCGGCCCCGCAGGCCCGACCAGGCCCAGCGGCCCAGCAGGTAGAGGACGTACGGGGAGGCGAGCAGCAGGGCCCGGTTGTCCAGCCAGGCCTCGGTGAAGTGGCCGTGCATCAGGTCGTACACCATGCGGGTGCCACCGCAGGCCGGGCAGAGCAGGCCGGTGAGCATGCGGAACGGGCACTGCGGCAGGAGGTGGCCGGGCTCGTGCGGGTCGGTGCGGTACAGGTACACCGCGCCGGCGGCCCCCGCGGCGAGCACGGCCGAGGGCGCCGCCGCGGGGTGGCGGAGCGGGGAGCGTCGTACGGGCACCGGGGGCCCGGTCCCGGCGCTCTCCGTCCTAGCTGCGGAGGATCCGGCCGTGTTCATCGGTGTGGTCGTTCCCGGTGAGCAGGAGGATGCCGTCGATCAGCGACCAGACGCCGAGCCCACCGCAGGTGAAGAGCTGCGCGAGCCCCATGCCGACGTTGCCCAGGTAGAAGCGGCCGACGCCGAAGCCGCCGAGGGTGAGCTGGAGGATGCCCGCGATGATCTTCGACTTGTCGGAGTAGGGGCGCCCGTACGGGTCGTAGCCGTAGGGGGCGTTGGGATCGCCCGTGTAGGTCCCCGGGGGCGGGTAGTAGCCCGGCGGCGGGAACCCGGGAGGCGGGTAACCGGGGGGCGGGTAACCGGGGGGCGGGTAGCCCTGCTGCTGGTACCCCGGCTGAGGGCCGGGCGGCGGGCCCTGCGGGGGGCCTTGCTGCTGGTAGCCGTGCGGAGGCTCCTGCTGCTCGTGACCCTGCTGTTCGCTCAAGGGGGACTGCTCCTGGGGACCGAAGCGGGAGGACCCGCGAAAAGACGACAATGCGCCCGGTCATCATGCCCGACGGACACCGCGTCGCAGAAGCCCGTTTCCGCACTCCCGGCTTAATCTGACGACATGTCAGATGACCAGTCGTACGAACTGCTCGGCTTCGACAACGTGCTGCTGCCCGTCGGAGACCTCGGCGAGGCCGTCTCCTTCTACGAACGGGCGGGCTTCACGGTCGGCTTCCGGCTCGACGAGGCCGGGATCGCGCTGCTGAAGGTAGGCGGCGAGACACCCGGGATCCTGCTCCGCCAGGAGGAGGCACTCGGACACCGGCCGCCACCGTGGCCCGCCACGCGCGTGTGGCTGGAGGTCCCGGACGCCAGGGCCGCCGCCCGGGAGCTGCGCTTGGCCGGCATCGAACCGCTCGACGAGGTCTTCTCCGTGGCCACCGGCTGGACGGTGGAGATCGCCGACCCATGGGGGAACGTTCTCGGCTTCACCGACTACACCAAGCGCCCGGCGCTCGCCCGGCGGACCTGAGGCGAGGCAGGCCGGCGAGCCCGGGGCCCACCGTCGCGCCGACGTGACGCAGGCCTCTCCGCAAGCGAGTTGAACATGTTCAAAAGCAGGTCTAGAGTCTCTCCCGTCAGCGTTTTGAACGCGTTCAAGAAGGGGGAGGCGCATGGACCGCACGGTCGTCGCCTACGTCATCTACCTCGTCGTCAGCATCGCCCTGACCGTCTGGGTGGCCCGCACGCTCAGCCGCAACGGACGGGTCTTCCTCGCCGACGTACTGCGCGGCAACGAGAAGCTCGCCGAGGCCGTCAACCACCTCCTGGTGGTCGGCTTCTACCTCGTGAACCTCGGATTCGTCGCGCTGTACCTCAGCGGCGACGGGACGATCGAGGACACCCGCGGCGTCTTCGAGGCCCTGTCGACCAAGCTGGGCGTGGTGCTGCTGGTGCTCGGCGTGATGCACCTGGCCAATGTGTACGTCCTCAACCGGATCCGCCGGCGGGGCGCCATGGAGCGGGAGCAGGTGCCGCCGGTCGCGCCCCAGGACTGGGTCCAGGCGTGAACCGCGGCACCACGGCGGACCGCACCCCGGTCCGCCGGCTCACGGTCCTGTACGACGACCGGTGCTCGCTCTGCACCCACCTGCGCGGCTGGCTCGTACGGCAGCCGCAGCTGGTGCCGCTGGAGCTGGTCCCGGCGGGGTCCCAGGAGGCCCGGCGGCGGTTTCCCGGGCTCGACCACGGCGCCACCCTGGAGGAGATCACCGTCGTCGGCGACGCGGGGCAGGTCTACCGTGACACCGCCGCCTGGATCGTGACCCTGTGGGCGCTGCGCGAGCACCGGCCGCTCGCCCACCGGCTCAGCACCCCCTCCGGGGCCCGCCTCGCGCGGGGCGCGGTGCTCGCCGCCGCCAAGTGGCGCGGCGCGCAGTGGCAGGGCGGCCAGTGGGGCGGCAGGGTCTACCACCGCTCGGACGGCTGGGCGTACGACCCCGGCCGGGGCTGGGTCCACACCCCGCCGGGCTGTGACCGCACCGGCCGCGCCACTGGTTAGGCTCTCTTGTCGTGCCTGCGAACAACGACGGCCCCCACGAGGGCGCTCACCCCGGTGCTTCGAGCAAGTCCGAGCAGACTCGCGCGCTGATCCTGGAGACCGCCATGCGGCTGTTCCAGGAGCGTGGGTACGACAAGACGACCATGCGGGCCATCGCCCAGGAGGCCGGGGTCTCCGTGGGCAACGCGTACTACTACTTCGCGGGCAAGGAGCACCTGATCCAGGGCTTCTACGACCGGATCGCCGCCGAGCACCAGGTGGCGGTCCGGGAGGTGCTGGCCCGGGAGAGCGACCTGGAGGCGCGGCTCGCGGGGGTGCTGAAGGTCTGGCTGGACATCGCGCAGCCGTACCACGAGTTCGCGGTGCAGTTCTTCAAGAACGCCGCCGATCCCGACAGCCCGCTCAGCCCCTTCTCGCCCGAGTCCGAGCACGCGCGCGTGGAGGCCGTCTCGGTCCACCGGGAGGTGCTGCGGGGCGCGACGAAGACCAAGGTGCCCGAGGAACTCCGGGACGTCCTGCCCGAGTTGCTGTGGCTCTCGCAGATGGGCCTCGTCCTGTACTGGATCTTCGACCGCACCGAGGGCCGCGAGCGCAGCTACCGGCTCGCGGAGCGCGGCGCCCGACTCACCGCGCGGGGCGTGTCGCTGGCCCGCTTCCGGGTGCTGCGGCCGCTCGTACGGGAGGTGCACGAGCTGTTCACGGACTTCCTGCCGGGGATGACGAAGGTGATGCCGAACCCCGGCGGGAAGCCGTAGCCACGTCTAGTTGACGGCGTCGACCTCGCCCTCGGCGACCTCCGGCAGTTCGACGTCGTACACCAGCGGCCCCTCCCCCACGACGACGTGCCGCGCGCGTGAGCCGTACGACGGGGCGGTGGCCGCCAGCAGATACGTCCCCGGCGCCGGGACCGAGAGGATGTACGAACCGTCGGCCAGCGAGGCGACCCGGTCCAGTTGCCGGCCTCCGGACGACAGGAGCGTCACCGAGGCGCCGCGCACCGGCTCCCCCTCCGCCGTACGGACGAAGCCGTGGACGGCCGAGGCAGGGCCGCCGTCCGCGCGGGTCTCGGCGGTGCCGCCTGCCGAGGGCGCCGCCTCCTCCTTCGGCTCCACCGCGAGGTGCGGCAGCCGCTTCTCCAGCCACCCGGGCAGCCACCAGTTGGAGTCGCCGAGCAGATGCATCGCGGCCGGCACCAGGGCGGTGCGCAGGATGAACGCGTCCAGGGCGACCGCGGCGGCGAGGCCCACGCCCGCCACGGCCGCGCCCGAGTCACCGCTGAGCACGAACGCCATGAACACGCAGACCATGATCAGAGCGGCGGAGTTGATGACCCGGCTGGTCTCCGCGAGGCCGACGCGCACCGCGCGCGCGTTGTCGCGGGTGTGCACCCACTCCTCGTGCATACGGCTCACCAGGAAGACCTGGTAGTCCATCGAGAGCCCGAAGAGCAGGGACAGCATGATGACCGGCAGGAAGGCGTTGATCGGGCCCTCCCTGCCGAGACCGAGCAGTTCCAGGCCCCAGCCCCACTGGAAGATCGCGACCAGGACGCCGAAGGAGGCCGCAGCGGCGATCAGGTTCATCAGGGCGGCCGTCAGCGGCACCACCAGGGAGCGGAAGGCGACCAGCAGGAGCAGGAAGCCGAGTCCGATGATCGTCGCGATGAACAACGGCAGGCGGTCGCCGGTGACGGTCGAGAAGTCCTTGGACACGGCCGTCACCCCGCCCACGTGGGCCTCCACACCGGCGGCCGGGATGACGTCGTCCCGCAGCCGGTCGATCAGCCGGTCCGTCTCCACGGACTGGGGTGAGGTCGTGGGCACGACCTGGATGACCGTCACGCCCCGCGCGGGCGGCAACGCGGCCACCTGGGCGACCCCCGGGGTGTCCTGAAGGCCCTTGACCAGGGGGTCCGTCCCGCCGCCCTCGGTGACCACCTGGAGCGGTCCGTTGAAACCGGGGCCGAAGCCCTCGGCCAGCAGGTCGTACGCCTTCCTGGTGGTCGTCGAGGCGTCGTCGTTGCCCTGGTCGGTCGCGCCGAGGCGGAGCGACAGCACGGGAATGGCGAGCACGGCCATGAAGACCAGGGCGAGCGCGGCGGTCCTGCGGGGGCGCTTCTCGACGGCCGTCGACCAGCGGGCGGCGAGCCCACTGGCGCTCTCCGGCTCGGGCCCCTGGGCGGCCAGCCTGCGGCGCTGGCGGCGGCTGAGCACGCGCGGGCCGAGGAAGCCGAGCAGGGCGGGCAGGAGGGTCGTGGCGGCCAGCACGCTCAGCACCACGGTCAGGGAGGTGCCGATGACGACGCCGTCCAGGAAGCGCAGTTGCGTCACCAGCATGCCGGCGAGCGCGATGCAGACCGTGCCGCCCGCGAACAGCACCGCCCGGCCCGAGGTGTTGAGGGCGGTGACCGCCGACTCCTCGGGGTCCAGGCCCCGCAGGATGCCGCGTCGGTGCCGGGTGACGATGAACAGGGCGTAGTCGATGCCGACACCGAGACCGATCAGGGAGGCGAGCAGCGGGGCGATGTCGGGGACGTCGGTGGTGTGGCTGAGCAGTTGGGTGGCGAACAGGCCCGTGCCCACACCGAAGACGGCGATCGCGATCGGCAGCGTCATGGCGAAGAACGAGCCGAACGCCAGGAACAGCACGACCGCCGCGGCCACGATGCCGACCGTCTCCGACAGGCCCTGGGGCGGCTCCTGCACGCGCTGGATGGCCTGGCCGCCCAGTTCCACCTGGAGACCGGTCCGCTCGGCCCGCTGCGCGGTGTCGACGACGTCCTGGACGAGTTCCTTGGGCACCTCGTTGGCCCGCTTGACGAAGGTCACCTGGGCGTAGGCGATCGTGCCGTCCTTGCTGACCTGGGCGGCGCCCCGGTCGCCGTAGGGGCTGGTCACCGCTCCCACGCCCGGCATCTTCGCGATGTCGTCCAGCACGGGCCGGATCCGGTCCTGGACCGCCTGGTCGCGCACCGAGCCGTCGTCGACCTTCCAGACCACCGTGTCGGTGTCGCCGGAGGTGTCCGGGAAGGCCTTCTCCATCAGGTCGTACGCGCTCTTGGAGTCCGTGTCGGGGAGGGAGAACACGTTCGCGTAGTTCGTGCCCGCCGTCGAGGCCGAGAAGCCGAGCCCGAACAACGCCCCCACCCACAGCAACAGGACCACCAGCCGGTGCCGATAGCACCAGCGTGCCAATGCCGCCACGCTCAACTCTCCTCAGTAGATCCGTAGGTCCCCCAGGTCCTGCGCAACAGGATCGGTGGCGGCACGCGCGCGTGGACATGAGAGACCCATGACTCTCAAGGAACTCCAAAGCGCGATCCGGCCCGACTGTCAGTGGGTCCGCCGATACTGGGGGCATGAGTGGGGGAGAGACGGCCCATCCGGGCACGGTGCTGGTGGTCGAGGACGAGGAGAGCATCGCCGACGTCCTGGCGATCGCCCTGCGCTACCACCGGTTCGAGGTGATGATCGCGGGCACCGTCCGCGAGGCGCTCGCGCTCGCCGAGCGCACCTGCCCGGACGTGGCCCTGCTCGACGTCATGCTGCCCGACGGCGACGGCCGCGCCCTCGGCCGTGAACTGCGCGCCCGCAGGCCCGAGCTGGCGCTGGTCTTCCTCACCGCGCGGGACTCCCCCGCCGAGATCGTCGGCGCCCTCGGCTTCGGCGACGACTACATCACCAAGCCGTTCAACATCGACGAGGTGGTCGCGAGGATCACCGCGGTCCTGCGCCGCACCCGCCGGGCCGACGTCCTGCCGCAGCGACCGCCGCTGCGATACGGCGATCTGGAGCTGGACGAGACGACGTACTCGGTGCACCGCGACGGCCGCACGGTCGAGCTCACCCCCACCGAGTACGCGCTGCTGCGCTTCCTGGTGCGCAACGGCGGCCGGATCGTGCCCAAGGAGCAGCTCCTGCGCCATGTCTGGCAGTACGAGCACACCCCGCCCGAGTCGACCGTCGTGGAGACCTACATCAGCTATCTGCGGCGCAAGCTGGACACCCTGGGGCCGCCGGTGATCACCACCCGGCGGGGCGTCGGATACGGGCTCGCGTGAAGATCCTCCCGCGGTGCCGGCACGGCATCCACTCGCTGCGCGGCAAGCTGACGCTGGCCAATGTGGCGCTGCTCGCGATCGGCATCGTCGCGGCGACCGCCGTGAGCGTGATGGGCATGCGGTACTACCTGCTCGACCAGATCGACACCGAACTCATCAAGACCCGGGACTCCCTGGCCGGCGCGCAGCTCACCCTGCGCCAGATCGACTCGCTGAGCGCCATGAGCTTCGTCCGCGACCGGCTGGTGCCGGAGGACCGCGACAAGGACCGCACACCGGAGACGGTCTTCGGCGCGGTGGACAGCCGGGGCACCCCGGTGGCGATCCTCGGTTTCGCGCCGACCGGCCTCCAGCGGACCCTGGCGAAGGCGGTCGGCGACCCGCGCGCGCTCGCCGACGACTCCGAGCCGCACGACGTCACCCTGGAGGGCTCCGAGTACCGCGCCACCGCGGCCCGGCTGGCCGACGGCAGCTACGCCCTGATGGCCGCGCCCACCGCCGTGCTCCACCAGGGCGTCGCCAAGGCCGTCAAGCTCGATCTCGCGATCGGCACCCTGCTGCTGGCGCTGCTGGCCTGTCTGACGAGGTTCAGCGTCCGGCGCCGGATGCGGCCGCTGGAGGACATGGTGGAGACCTCCTCCGCGATCGCCGAGGGCGATCTGACCCGGCGGGTCCCCTCCAGCCGCGAGGCCACCCTGGAGGTCGAGCAGCTGCGGGTGGCGCTGAACTCCATGCTCCACCAGGTCGAGTCGGCGTACCGCACGCGCGAGCGCAGCGCGGCCCAGCTGCGCAGCTTCGTCGCCGACGCCTCCCACGAGCTGCGCACCCCGCTGTCCGCGATACGCGGCTACCTCCAGCTGTACGACAAGGGCATGCTGTCCGACCCGGACGAGCGCAAGCGGGCCTGGACCCGGGTCCTCGCGGAGACCGACCGGATGGGGCGGCTCGTGGACGAGCTGCTCACCCTGGCCCGCCTGGACCAGCAGCCCGAACTGCGCTTCCGCAACGTCGACCTGAGCCGGCTGGTGCGGGACGCGGCCGAGGACCTGCGGGTGCAGCAGCCCGAGCGGCCGGTCGAGGTCGCCGCGGAGGGCTCTCTGCTGGTGCGGGCCGACGAGTCCGGGCTCAGACAGGTCCTGGGCAACCTGGTCGGCAATGTCCGCACCCACACGCCCGCCGATGTGCCGGTGCGGCTGGGGGTGGAGCGCGAGGACGGAGTCGTCCGGGTGTGTGTCGCGGACGAGGGGCCGGGGCTCGGCGAGGA
This sequence comes from Streptomyces sp. NPDC057253, assembly GCF_042669125.1. Taxonomy (NCBI): domain Bacteria; kingdom Bacillati; phylum Actinomycetota; class Actinomycetes; order Kitasatosporales; family Streptomycetaceae; genus Streptomyces; species Streptomyces sp. NPDC057253. The sequence continues at coordinate 91,144 of NZ_JBHUXV010000012.1, forward strand.
GGACGCGGCGCGTGTCTTCGACCGGTTCTTCCGGGCCGGCGGCGGCGCGGGCAGCGGTCTGGGGCTCGCGATCGTGCAGGGTGTGGTGCGGGCCCACGGCGGCGAGGTGACGGTCCGCACGGCCCCCGGCGAGGGACTGGCGGTGACGGTCACCCTGCGGGACGCGAGGCAGGTGCCCGACCCCTGACGCCGGGCTCTTCCTGGGTGGGGTGCCGGGGAGGGGGGTCGGTGGGCAGGGGGAGGGGCGGGGCGTGTACGGCCGTATGGCTGCTGTCAGGTGGACAGGATCAGGGCCCAGACGGTCTTGCCGTGCCTGCCGCGGCTCCACACCCCCCAGGCGGCGGCGATGTTCTCGACCAGGTGGAGGCCGCGGCCGGTCTCCTCGGACTCGCCGACGACCCGCAGGCGGGGTTCGAGGTGGCCCTCGTCGGAGACCTCTATGAGGCAGGAGCCGTCGGCCAGGGCGGTCACCGCGACCTCGAACTCCCGCTCGAGGAGCGGTCCGTGGCGTACCACGTTGGTGGCCAGCTCCGAGACCAGCAGTACGGCGTCGGCCAGCGCCGGGTCCTCCGGTCCGTGGCCCCAGTCGGCCAGATGGTCACGGACCCGCCGCCGGGCGAGACCGACGGACGCCGGATGCCGGGGCAGTCGGAAGGAGTTGCGTCTCAACACGTTTGCTCCTCACCCCACGCACACCTCCGTCACATGGTGCTGTGTGGAGTGGCTGCCCGGCGTCACTCGGGCGAATGCCGGTTCCATGGAAATGCGTCGGGCGAGGTGGCGGACACGGCGCGATCCCGTCGGGTCAGATCCAGGTGAGGCGCCACAGGCGGAAGACACCCGTGCCGTCCGAGAGGTACTGGCCGCCCCCGACGTCCTCGCTGGTCACGACATATTCCTTGGCCTGCCAGAGCGGGATGACCGGGACGTCGCGCGCGATGTCCGCCTGGAGGTCGCGGAAGTCCTGCTCCGCCTCGTTGCGGTCGGCGTACCGCCGGCTGTCCTGAATGAGGTGGTCGACCTCATGGCTGCTGTAGCCGGTGTTCATGGTGCCGTCGGTGCCGACGAGCGGGGAGCCGTAGGTGTCCGGGTCCGGGTAGTCGGCCACCCAGCCGACCGCGTAGGCGTCCAGCTTCCCGCTCGCCCAGGCCTTCTGGAAGTCCGTCCACTCGTAACCCTTGAGCGTCACCTTGAACAGGCCGCCCTGCTCCAGCTGCTCCTTGAGCTCCTTGGCCTCCGCGGCGGCGGAACCGCTGTTCAGGCCGTAGCCGTAGGTGAAGCTGACCGGGGTGGTCACACCGGCATCGGCGAGCAGGGCGCGCGCCTTCTTGACGCTCGGCTGCGGGTAGGTGTCGAAGAACGACGTGGTGTGGCCGGTGATGCCGGTCGGGATCAGCGAGTAGAGCGGGTCGACGGTCCCCTCGTACACCGAGGCGGCCAGCTGCTCGCGGTTGATCAGCCAGGCCATGGCCTGACGCACCTTGGTCTCGTGCAGCGGCTTGCCCGTGCGGGTGTTGAGGTAGAGGTTGCGGATCTCGGAGCTGTCGGCCTCCGAGACGCGCTGGCCGGGGTCGCTCGGATTGAGTCCGGCGAGGACGTTCGGCGGCAGCTGGCGGTAGGCGACGTCGAGCTGCTTGGCCTTCCAGGCAGTGTTCAGCTTGGCCGAGTTGCCGTAGTAGTCGAGCTCGACCGGACGGCCGGCGCCCTTGATCTCGCCCTTGTAGTCGCCGTTGGGCGTGAGGACCGCCTTCTTGCCCTTCGTGTACGACGTCAGCTCGTACGGTCCGGTGCCGTCGACCTCGTCGTCCTTGCGCAGGGAGTTGGCGGGGTACTTGCTGCTGTCGACGATGGCCCCGGCGCCCGTGGCCACCTTGAACGGGAAGGTGGCGTCGGGCGTGGACAGCTTGAAGGTGACCGTACGGCCACTGGCCTGGACCGACTGGAGGGTGTCCAGCAGGCTGGCCGGGCCGACGTCCGAGTTGATCTTCTTGACCCGGTCGAAGGAGTACTTGACGTCCTCGGCGGTCATCTCGCGGCCGCTCGGGAACTTCAGGCCCTCGCGCAGCACACAGCGGTAGGTGCGCAGACCGCTGCCCTCGAAGCCGCAGCTCTCGGCGGCGTCGGGCACGGGTGTGGCGCTGCCCGGCTCGAAGGCCAGCAGTGACTGGAAGACGTTGTTGAACAACGCCCAGGAACCGGCGTCGTAGGCACCCGCCGGGTCGAGCGAGGTGACCTCGTCGGTCGTCCCCACCTTGATCGTCCGGCCCGCGCTCCCGTCGGACGGGAGCAACTGCCAGCCGCCTACTCCCACGGCCCCCAGAACAAGCAGCGTCGCGAGAATCCGCATGCGAACCGACCGCATCGGTTTGCCCTCCCCGGACCCCTGTGGGCCCCAGTGCACATGCCACCCCCTAGTGGCGCGGATCACCTAATCACAGGTGTTTCACCTGGGGGAAGAGGGATTTGTCAAGTTGGACAAGACGTTACCGCGAGAAGTTTCGGCCATGTTTCACAGGGTCCTCACAGGGTCTTCGCGTGAGGGTCCGTGGGAGTGCCGTGGGAGTGCCGGGGGGTGCGTGGGCGGCCGTTCAGGCCTGCTTCGACGCCAGTTCGATCACTGTGATGTCCGAGGGGGCGCCCACGCGCGTGGGCGGGCCCCAGGCACCGGCGCCGCGGCTGACGTAGAGCTGGGTGTCGCCGTAGCGTTCGAGGCCGGCGACCGTCGGGTTCGCGGCCTCCGCGATGAGGTTGCCGGGCCAGAGCTGGCCGCCGTGGGTGTGGCCGGAGAGCTGGAGGTCGACGCCGTGGTCGACCGCGTCGTGGATCTGGACCGGCTGGTGGGCGAGGAGCACGCACGCGCGTGCCGTGTCCCGGTCGCCGAGCGCCCTGGCGAAGTCGGGGCCTTGGCCCTCGCTCTCGCCCGCGATGTCGTTGACACCGGCGAGGTCGAACCACGGCAGTTCCGTGCGGTCGTTCTCCAGCGGGCGCAGGCCGAGCCGCCGTACCTCCTCGACCCACTGCTCGGCGCCGGAGAAGTACTCGTGGTTGCCGGTGACGAAGTACGAGCCGTGCCGTGCGCGGAGCCCGGCGAGGGGGGCGGCCGCCGGGCCCAGGTCCTTCACGCTGCCGTCGACCAGGTCGCCGACGACCGCGATCAGGTCGGGCTGTGTCGCGTTGATGGTGTCGACGACCTTCTGGGCAAAGCCGCGCCCCAGCACCGGGCTCAGGTGGATGTCGCTGACCACCGCGATCCGGTAACCCTGCGCCCCGCGCGGGAGCTTCGCCAGCGGGACGGTGACGCGCTTGACGCTGGGGCCACGGAGGACGCCGTAGGTGCCGTAGCCGACGGTGCCGAGGGCTGCGGTGGCGGCGGCGCCGGCGACGATGCGGGAGACGAAGAGGCGGCGGGTGGGGGTTCCGGCGGGTCCGGGAGTGCCAGGGGTTCTGGGAGTACCGGGGGTTCTGGGAGTACCAAGGGTCCCGGGAGTTCCGGGGGCTTCGGGGGCTTCGAGGGCTCCCGGGCTTTCGGACGAGGCTGTGGCGTGGGTGATCGTGCCGGGGGCCTGGGGGGCCGGTCCGGATTCTCGGGGCTTCTGAGGCGGCCTCAGGGCCTCGCCCTCGGTCTCGCGGCGCTCCTCCGCCGGTGCTCCGGCTCCCGCCGGTACCGGCTCCGGATGCGGTACGGCGGTCGGGGCCGGGTCGCGACGCCTGTCCCGGTGATCGAGGAAACGTCCCAGCAGGGGTCGTACGACCTCACCCGCCACGACCGCGAGCAGCAGGTAGATCGACAGCGCCAGCCACAGGAAGCCGGGCCACGCGAGCACGCGCTGGAGCCAGAAGGGGGCGCCGGAGCGCTCCGCGACCAGGGCACCGATCGCCAGCACCCAGCCGCCGCCGATGACCGCCGCGCCCACCCGGCGGGCCCGGCCGGGGCCGCGGGTGGTGTCGCGGAACAGGCGGCGCCACAGGTACCAGTTGGCCGTCACCAGGACGGCCAGCGCGAGCAGTGCGAAAACGATGATCACGCTGTGTCAACTCTCCGGGGTCGGCTGTGAGTTCCCGCGCAGTGCGCGCAGTCCACGCAACCCGATGAGCCCGACGACCGTCCCCAGTACGAAGGAGACGACGGCCAGCAGCAGGTGCACCCAGAAGTACCCCGTCGGGTCACCCGCGTCGTCGAACGCGAGTCCGCTGGCGTCCTTGACGAGGTTCTTGACGAAAGTGATCCAGATGATCCAGCTCCACACCCCGAAAGCGAGCAGGAACCAGGAGACGGGGCGGCTGAGCTTCATGGGTCCAGTATCGCGGACCGCTGTCCGGTTCAGCGGCCGGGGCGGGGAGGGCGGTGGGACTTCACCCTCCGCGCCATGTACGTTCCTGAACGTGTCCGCTCCCCAGAAGAAGACCATCGGGCGATCCCTGCTGGTCACCTCCGCCGCCGCCCTGTCGTCCCTCGCGCTGACCGCGCCCCTCGCGCTCGCGGCTCCCAGTCCTTCGCCCTCGCCGGGGGGCGCTTCCAAGAGCAGTGCTTCGAAGAGCAGTGCTTCGCCGAGTGCCAGTCCCTCGGTCACTCCCCCGGCGAAGATGTCGACCGTGGGCGGCGCGCGGCTCGGCCGGGCGGGCACCCAGGTCAATCTGGCGAGCGGGGTCCCGGTGCTGCCCAAGGACATCACCGCGCGCTCCTGGATCGTCACGGACGCCGAGTCGGGCGAGGTGCTCGCCTCGCACAACGCGCACTGGCGGCTGCCTCCGGCCAGCACCATGAAGATGCTCTTCGCGGACACCGTGCTGCCGAAGTTCGCCAAGACCGAGAAGCACAAGGTGGTCCCCTCCGACCTCGCGGGCATCGGCGCCGGCTCCAGCATGGTCGGGATAAAGGAGGGCGAGACGTACACGGTCCACGACCTGTGGCTCGGCGTCTTCCTTCGCTCCGGCAACGACGCCGTGCACGTCCTGTCGGCGATGAACAAGGGCGTCGCCAAGACCGTCGCCGAGATGAACGAGCACGCCGAGGAGCTCCAGGCCCTCGACACGCACGTGGTCAGCCCCGACGGCTACGACGCTCCCGGCCAGGTCTCCTCCGCCTACGACCTGACCCTCTTCGCCCGCTCGGGACTCCAGAAGAAGGACTTCCGCGAGTACTGCTCGACGGTCACCGCGAAGTTCCCGGGTGCGACGACGAAGAACAAGAAGGGCAAGACCGTCCGCAAGCCCTTCGAGATCCAGAACACCAACCGACTGCTGAGCGGCGACTACGACATCGCGCAGTACCAGGGCATCGCGGGGGTGAAGAACGGCAACACCACCAACGCGGGCGCCACCTTCACGGGCGTCGCCGAGCGCAACGGCAGGGTGCTGCTCGTCACCGTCATGAATCCGTCGAAGGAAGCGCACAACGAGGTCTACAAGGAGACCGCGAAGCTCTTCGACTGGGGCTTCAAGGCGGCCGGCAAGGTGCAGCCGGTGGGTGAGCTGGTGCCGCCGAAGGGTGCCGCGCAGTCCGGCAACCAGCCGGGGTCCTCGGGCCAGGCCGGGGGCGGGTCCGCGGGCTCCGACGGCTCGGGGGACTCCGGGGCGTCGGCGAGGCCCGTCGCGTCCGCCACGACCGACGGCGGCGCCGGAGGCGTGTGGACGGCCGTCGCGGTCACCGGTGGGCTGCTGGTGCTGCTCGCGGCCGGAGCGTTTCTCGTCAACCGCCGCTGGCCGCTGCCCGATCTGGTACGTCGCCGCTCTTCGCGTCCTTGAGCTGTGGCTGCTTGCGGTTCTGGTCGTCGGGTTCCTGGGTGCTGGGTTCCCCTGCGCTGGGTTCTCCTGCGCTGGGTTCCTGGGCGTCGAGCTCCTGGTCGTTGCGGTCCTGGGCGTCGAGCTTTTGGTCGTTGCGGTCCTGGGCGTCGAGCTTTTGGTCGTTGCCGTTCTGGGCCTTGAGCTGCTGGTCCTTGAGCTCCTGGGCCTCGAGCTCCTGGGCCTCGAGGTCGGCGTCCTCCAGCTCCTGCGCCTTGCTGCCGGTCGCCGTCCATGCCGCGCAGAACAGCACCAGTTTCGACGTGAAGTTGATCCACAGCAGCAGGGCGACGGGGACGCCGAACGCGCCGTACATGCTCTTCGTCGCCACGCCCTGCATGTAGCCGCTCAGCAGCAGCTTCAGCAGCTCGAAGCCGACCGCTCCGGTCAGCGCGGCGACGAACAGCCGGCGGCGGTGCGGTTCGACGCCGGGCAGCAGCGTCAGGACGTACAGCAGGAGCAGGAAGTCGGCGAGTACGGCGACGACGAAGGCGGTGGCCTGAAGGAGCAGGCTGCCCCAGCCCTCGCGGTCGATGCCGAGCTGGTCGGTGATCCAGCCGACCATCGCGGAGGCGACCGTGGAGATGGCGATCGTGACCAGGACCGCGCCGCCGAGCCCGACCAGGATGCCGAAATCCTTGCCCTTGCGCAGGATCACGTTCTCGTCCTCGTCGGGCAGCTCCCACACCGCGCGCAGGCACTCGCGCGTGGACCCCGCCCAGCCGATGCCGGTGAACAGCAGGGCCGCGGCCGCGATGAGACCGACGGTGCCGGCGTTCTGGACCAGCGCGCCGACGTCCAGCTGGTCGGAGATGCCGGGCACCTGGTCGGCGATCTTGTCCTGGAGCTCGTTCTGCTGCTCGGTGCTGAGCGTGGCGGCGGCGATCGCGGCGGCCACGGTGAGCAGCGGGAACAGCGCGACGAAGCTGGTGAACGTCATCGCCGCGGCCAGCCGGGTCCACTTCACCCGGTCCAGCCGCTCGTACGACCGCCACGCGTGCGTGGCCGTCAGGCGCACCCAGAGCGGCCCGACGACGGGGAGTCTCTTCAGCCAGTCCATGATCGGATCTTGCCCTCCGTGCGGACGACCGATGTGCGGGTACCCCGAAAATGCGCAAGGGTGACAGTTCCCGTGCCGCTTCCCGTGTCCCCGGCGATCACCACTTGGCCACCGCGAGGCCGTACATCGCGAGCCAGATCAGGGCGATGAGGGCGAGGGCGCGGTCGCCCAGGACGACGTCCTCGGGCTCGCCCGCCGTGCCGCGGTCGGCGAAGACGGCGTATCTGAGGATCGCCAGGATGAAGGCCACCACGGACAGTTGCCGCCAGGGCAGCAGGCCGCCGTGCGGGCCGTGGTGGTCCTCGAGTGCCCACAGGCAGTAGCCGAGCACGGCGACCCCGGCCGCGAGCTGCCAGACGAAGCGCAGATAGCCGGTGGTGTACTCGGTGAGCAACGCGCGCGTGGCGCCCGCTTTCCCGGCCATCTGGACGGCCTCGGAGTAGCGCTTGGCCGACACCATGAACAGCGCGCCGAACCCGGTCGTGATCAGGAACCAGCGCGAGAGCGGGATGCCGAGCGCCAGACCGCCCGCCGCCGCCCGCATCAGGAAGCCGGTTGTGACGACGGCCAGGTCGACGACGAGGACGTGCTTGAGGCTGACGCAGTAGGCCAGTTGCATGCCGATGTACGCCGCGAGGAGCGCCGCGACCGAGGGCGAGGCCAGCCGGGCCGCCGCGACCGGCGCGAGGACGGCCAAGGCGCCGCCGACGGCGTAGGCGAGGGGTACGGGGACCTGTCCGGCGGCGACCGGGCGGTGGCGCTTGGCGGGGTGGGCGCGGTCGGCCTCGACGTCACGTGCGTCGTTGATCAGGTAGACGGCGGCGGCACAGGCGGTGAAGAGGGCGAAGACGAGGGCGAGTCGCGGGAGGGCGTGCGGGTCGAGGAGCCGGCCCGCGGCGGCCGGGGCGGCGACGACGAGGACGTTCTTGACCCACTGCTTGGGGCGGGCCGCCCTGAGAAGGCCGCGGAGGAGGCCGGCGGGGGTGCGGGGGCGGGGCGGTGGGGTGCTGCGGGGTGGGGTGCGCTGTTCCAGGAGTGTGGAACGGGGCGCGTTGCGGAGAGGCGCTGTTTCCGTCATGCGTGCTCCCGGGGGCCTGTCGTACCACGCATCCAGGCGCCCCGGCGCGCGCTGTCCATGCCGTCCATGTGGACTCACTGTTCACGGGACCACGACCCGAACTCCGGCAATATTGAGCGACATCCCATTAATCACCCATTTCGGGGAGAGTGCGGATGTTTACGGACGAATCGCAGCCATAGCGGCGATACGGTCACCGGCATGTCTGCCGACACCGTTCCCGTCACGGGTTGGGGCCGCACCGCCCCCACCGTGGCCCGTCTGACCCGCCTCCGAAGCTACGAGGAGGCCGTGGCCGCGGTCCGGGGCTGCGGGGCCCGAGGGGGCATTCCGAGAGGCCTGGGGCGGGCGTACGGGGACGCGGCACAGAACGCCGGCGGCGCGGTGTTCGACATGACCGGCCTGGACCGCGTCCACGCGATCGACGCGGACGGCGGCACCGTGCTGTGCGACGCGGGCGTCTCCCTGCACCGGCTGATGGAGGTGCTGCTGCCGCTCGGCTGGTTCGTGCCCGTGACGCCCGGCACCCGCCATGTCACCGTCGGCGGCGCGATCGGCACGGACGTCCACGGCAAGAACCACCATGTGTCCGGCTCCTTCTCCCGCCATGTGCTGTCCTTCGAACTCCTCACCGCCGACGGCGAGATCCGCACCGTGCGCCGGGGCACGCCCCTGTTCGACGCGACCACCGGTGGCATGGGCCTGACCGGGATGATCCTCACCGCGACGGTCCAGCTCCAGCCGGTCGAGACCTCACTGATGTCGGTCGACACGGAACGCGCGCGTGACCTCGACGACCTGATGGCACGTCTGACGGCGACCGATCAGGCGTACCGCTATTCCGTCGCCTGGATCGACCTGCTGGCCCGCGGTGCGGCGACGGGACGGGCGGTGCTGACGAGGGGGAACCACGCTCCGCTGGACGCACTGAGGTCTTCGGGGGCGCCCGAAGGTGGCACACGCGCGCGTAGGGACCCGCTGGCCTTCCGGACCCCGCGCTTCCCGGCCCCGCCCGCGTTCCTCCCGGAGGGACTCCTCAACCGCACGACCGTGGGGCTGTTCAACGAGTTCTGGTACCGGAAGGCGCCTCGCGCGCGCACCGGCCGTCTCCAGCGGATCCCCGCCTTCTTCCATCCCCTGGACGGCGTGCCCCACTGGAACCGGGTCTACGGCCGCGGCGGACTGGTGCAGTACCAGTTCGTCGTCGGATACGGCCATGAGGAGGCGCTGCACCGGATCGTGCGGCGGGTCTCGGGCCACCGGTGCCCGTCCTTCCTCGCCGTCCTGAAGCGGTTCGGGGACGCCGACCCGGGCTGGCTGTCCTTCCCGGTGCCGGGCTGGACGCTGGCCCTGGACCTTCCGGCACGCCTTCCCGGTCTCGGCCCTCTCCTGGACGCACTGGACGACGAGGTGGCCGCCGTCGGCGGGCGGGTCTACCTCGCCAAGGACTCCCGGCTGCGGCCGGAGCTGCTCGCCGCCATGTACCCGCGTCTCGACGACTTCCGGGCGCTGCGCGCGGAGCTGGATCCGCGCGGGGTGTTCACCTCGGACCTGTCCCGCCGCCTCGCCCTCTAGCCGACCCTGCCGGCCCGTGGGCCGTCCCAAGGAGCTGCTCGTGAAAGACGCCTTCGGCCTCCCCCAGTCCCTGCTCGTCCTCGGCGGCACGTCCGAGATCGCGCTGGCCACCGCCCGCCGTCTCGTCGTGCGCCGCGCCCGCACGGTGTGGCTGGCAGGGCGCCCCTCCCCCGCCCTGGAGAGCGCCGCCACGGAACTGCGCGCCCTGGGGGCCGACGTCCACACCGTCGCCTTCGACGCGCTGGACCCCGAGTCCCACGAGGCGGTGCTCGGCAAGGTCTTCGCGGAGGGCGACATCGACATGGTGCTGCTCGCCTTCGGGATCCTCGGCGACCAGGCCCACGACGAGCGCGACGCGGTCGCCGCGGTCCGGGTCGCGCAGACCAACTACACGGGCGCCGTCTCGGCCGGACTGGCCTCCGCGCGCGCGTTGCAGGCCCAGGGCCACGGCTCGCTGGTCGTGCTCTCCTCCGTCGCCGGGGAGCGGGCCCGCCGGGCCAACTTCATCTACGGCTCCAGCAAGGCCGGCCTCGACACCTTCGCCCAGGGCCTCGGCGACGCGCTCCACGGCACCGGCGTGCACGTCATGGTCGTACGCCCGGGCTTCGTCCGCTCCAGGATGACGGCCGGCCTGGAGGAAGCACCGCTCGCGACCACCCCGGAGGCCGTGGCGACGGCGATCGAACTGGGACTGCGCCGACGCTCGGAGACGGTGTGGGTGCCGGGGGTGCTGCGGGTGGTGATGTCGGTGCTGCGGCATGTGCCGCGGGGGGTGTTCCGGAGGCTGGCGCTGTAACTGTGGGTACGGCGGATTGCGTGGGGTTTGTGACTGGGGTTACGGCTGCTGGGTGGCAGTCGTAACCGGAGTTACAGCTGGTCAGTGGTGGCCGTAGCCGTAGTTACAGCTGATCGGTGGCGGCCGTAACCGGAGTTACAGCTGGCTGGTCGGCAGGGAGCCGCGCTCCACGTGGCCCGCCTGGGGCGGCACGATCGCGCCGCCGAAGGTGAACTCCCGCAGCTTGCGCCACACCCCGTCGGGGCCCTGCTCGTAGAGCGCGAATCCGGTGCACGGCCACTCGGCCTCGAAATCGGCGAGCTCCTCGAAGGCGCGGTCCATGGCCGCCTCGTCGATGCCGTGCGCCACGGTGACGTGCGGGTGGTACGGGAACTGGAGTTCCCTTGCGACCGGCCCGGAGGCGTCACGGACCTGCTTCTGGAGCCAGGTGCAGGCCTCGGCACCCTGGGCGACCTGGACGAACACGACCGGTGACAGCGGTCGGAAGGTGCCGGTGCCGGACAGCTTCATCGGGAAGGGCCGGCCGGCCGCGGCGACCTCGGTGAGGTGCGCCTCGATGGCGGGCAGCGCGCTGTCCTCGACCTCTGTCGGCGGCAGCAGGGTGACGTGCGTGGGGATGCCATGAGCCGCGGCGTCGCCGAAGCCCGCGCGCCGCTCCTGGAGCAGGCTGCCGTGAGGCTCCGGGACCGCGATCGACACACCGATCGTTACGGTCCCCACGTCGTCTCCTGTTCGTCCCTGTCGTCCTGTCGGATTCGTTCCCAGCCGTCCGGCTATCGACTGTACGGCCACGGCTGTGTTGTGGGCAGGCGCGGGCGTAGTGATGTGCAGCGCTCTGCCCGGTGGTGCTGGTGTGCGGTGGTACGCCCCGGCGGCCGATGACGTCGATGGTGACGGCCGGTGCCGGAGCCTGTGCGGCACTGAGTGCGGCGCTCAGTGCTTGGCGGGCAGGAAGCCCACCCTCTCGTACGCCTGGGAGAGGGTCTCCGCGGCGACCGCGCGGGCCTTCTCCGCGCCCTTGGCCAGGATCGAGTCCAGCGTCTCCGGGTCGTCCAGGTACTGCTGGGTGCGCTCCCGGAAGGGCGTCACGAAGTCGACGACGATCTCGGCGAGGTCCGTCTTGAGCGCGCCGTAGAGCTTGCCCTCGTACTGCTGCTCCAGCTCCGGGATGCTCGTGCCGGTCAGGGTCGAGTGGATGGTGAGCAGGTTGCTGACGCCCGGCTTGTTCTCGGCGTCGTAGCGGATGACGGTGTCGGTGTCCGTGACCGCGCTCTTGACCTTCTTGGCGGTGGCCTTCGGCTCGTCGAGGAGGTTGATCAGGCCCTTCGGCGTGGACGCCGACTTGCTCATCTTGATCGACGGGTCCTGGAGGTCGTAGATCTTGGCCGTTTCCTTGAGGATGTACGGCTTCGGGATCGTGAAGGTCGCGCCGAAGCGGCCGTTGAAGCGCTCGGCGAGGTCGCGGGTCAGCTCGATGTGCTGGCGCTGGTCCTCGCCGACCGGGACCTCGTTGGCCTGGTAGAGCAGGATGTCCGCGACCTGGAGGATCGGGTACGTGAACAGGCCGACGCTCGCGCTGTCGGTGCCCTGGCGGGCGGACTTGTCCTTGAACTGGGTCATGCGGGAGGCCTCGCCGAAGCCGGTGAGGCAGTTCATGACCCAGGCGAGCTGGGCGTGCTCGGGGACGTGGCTCTGGACGAAGAGCGTGCAGCGCTCGGGGTCGAGACCGGCGGCGAGGAGCTGGGCGGCGGCCAGGCGGGTGTTGGCCGTGAGCTCCTTCGGGTCCTGCGGAATCGTGATCGCGTGCAGGTCGACGACCATGTAGAACGCGTCGTGGGACTCCTGCAGGGCCACCCACTGGCGGACGGCGCCGAGGTAGTTGCCGAGGTGGAACGAGCCTGCGGTGGGCTGGATTCCGGAGAGCACGCGGGGTCGATCAGAGGCCATGCTCACCATTCTCTCAGGTGTCGGGTGCCGATCCGGAACCGGTCGGAAACAGAAGCGCCACGGCTGGGAACCGATTCGGTCCGGGCGGTGTACCAATCCTGTGAGGACGCGGGAGGGGGGCCGCATCGTCGATGAGGCCGCGGTGATCGCACGCGTACGCGCCGGAGAGCCGGAGGCGTACGCGGAGCTGGTGCGGGCCCATACGGGCATCGCGCTCAGGGCGGCCGCCGCGCTCGGGGCGGGGGCGGACGCGGAGGACGTGGTGCAGCAGGCCTTCGTCAAGGCCTACTGCGCGCTGGGCCGTTTCAAGGACGGCTCGGCGTTCAAGCCGTGGTTTCTGTCGATCGTGGCCAATGAGACGAGGAACACAGTGCGGACGGCGGCGCGCCAGCGCACCCTCGCCGGCCGCGAGGCGGCCTTCGCCGAGGCCGAGCCGCTGATACCGGAGTCGGCGGACCCGGCGGTGGCGGCGGTGGAGATAGAGCGCCGCGCCGCGCTGGAGTCCGCGCTGGAGAAGCTGAGCGAGGAGCACCGCCTGGTCGTCACCTACCGCTATCTGCTGGAGATGGACGAGTCCGAGACGGCCCAGGCCCTGGGCTGGCCCCGGGGGACGGTCAAGTCCCGACTGAACCGCGCGCTGCGCAGGCTCGGGAAACTGCTGCCGGATTTCGAGCCCCGGGAAGGAGGTGATGAGCGTGAGTGAGTCCTACGGCGACGGGGGCGCCGGCGAGAGCGCGCGTGAGCGTGGGTCCCGGTTGCCCGAGGAGCTGCGGGCGCTCGGGCGGTCGCTGGACGCGCCGGGCACGGCTGGGTCCGAGTCGATGGTGGAGCGGGTGCTGGAGCAGATACTCGCCGAGGGGATTCCGGTCCCGGTGGCCCAGCCGCCGGGTCCGGGTGAGCGGCTGCGGGCGGTGCGCCGGTGGACGCGGGCACGGTGGCGTGCGCTGACCGCGACGCTGTGCGGGCTCCTGGCGGTCCTCACGCTCACGCCCCCGGTGCGGGCCGCGGTCCTGGACTGGTTCGACTTCGGCGGGGTCGAGGTGCGGTACGACCCGTCGGCGGTGCCCTCGCCGGGAGCCGAGGTGCCCGGCTGCGGTCGCTCGGTGTCGTTCGCGCAGGCGGAGCGGCGGGCCGGGTTCGAGCCACTGGTCCCGAAGGCGCTCGGCACTCCGGGTGCGGTGACGGTGACGGCCGAGCCGCAGGGGCGGTTCCTGATGAGCCTGTGCTGGCGGGAGGGCGGGAGCACGATCCGGCTGGACGAGTTCCCGCAGCGACTCGACCCCAGCTTCGCCAAGACGTTGCGCGAGCCGCCGGAGTGGATCGCGCTGGGCGGTCCCACGGGAGCCGACGGCGTGCAGGACGACGCCCTGTGGTTCCCGCGCCCCCATCTGCTCAGCTTCTGGCTGGTCGGCGATGACGGGGACCGCTTCACCCGCACGGAACGGACCGCCGGGCCGACGCTGCTGTGGATCCATCGCGGCGGCGGAGCGAGCGTGACGCTGCGGCTGGAGGGCGTGGCGTCGAAGGAGCGGGCACTGAAGATCGCGAAGTCCGTGGACGGGCCGGTGAACGGGAGTGCCGAGAAGACCCCGAAATAGTGCGCGCGGGGTGGGAACCCCGGCGGGCCGGGCGGTGTACCAGAAGTGACAAGCGGCCCGGGGACGGGGCGCACGGGGATCGTCTGGTGGGGGTCTGGCATGAAGAGGCATGAGGGCGGCCTGAGGGGCCGATGCCGTGAACTGGCTTCGGGGCTGGGGGCGTTGGCGGCAGCGCTCGTACTGACGCTGTGGGGTGCGCCCACCGCGTCGGCGGGCGGGCCGACGAGCGTGCTGATGGTCTCACCGGAGAGCGGGGAGACGGCGTCGCTGTACTACTCCGACGGGGAGTACGAGAAGTTGGAGCGGTTGCTCGGCCCTCCCGGTGCCGGCACCCGCACCAGGCCGCCCGAGGCGAATCTCCTCGCCGCCCGGCAGATCAACGTCACCTGGATGCTGCACGACGTCTCACCCTGGCGACTGGACCAGGTCTTCCCCTCGGCGGACAAGGGCGAGGTGTGGATACACACCGTGGAGAACGTGCCGGAGTCGGTGAACAGCTTCTGGCACCGCACCGAGAACCCCGTCCAACTGCGATCCCTGCTCAAGGACTTGGGCTTGATGGGCGAGGCCTCCGGAGAGGGCCATGCCATCTTCCCGGCACCGGAGCAGGAGGTGACGGGCGGCGCCAAGGAGGCGGCTCCGAGTGCGGCGGAGACGCCGGTGTCCAGGAGTTCGTCCGCGACGGCGGATGACGGCACCGGGTGGTGGTGGGCGCTTCCCGGCCTGGCGGCAGGTGCGGTACTGGCCCTGGCACTGCGGCCGTTGGTGCTGCGGATGCGGTGCGAGCGCCCGCGCCGGGAGCCGGGGCCGCGGCAGGAACTGCGTGATGTGTGACGAAGGGAGGTGTTCGCGAGCTTGAGATAGCGAGGCTGTGTCGATCGAGGGGGATGCTGTGCGGAACAGACACGGAGGGCTGCGGCTCGGGCCGCGCGGGGCGTTATGGGCGCTCGCACCGGCCGTCTTGGCGGTGGCCGTGTGCGGAGCTCCGGCGGCCGCCGCGGCGACACCGGCGGCGTGGGGAGCGGACCTCGACGGGCCCGACCTGGCGATGGTGGTCACCGGTGGCACGGGCCGGACGGAGGCGGTGCGTTCCGACGAGCCGTACTTCGCCCGCCTGTGGGAGCTGCTGGAGCCGACGTACGCGGGCACCGAGCGGGTGTCGGACACCTGGGAAGAGGGCCGTTATCCGCCGGCGCGGATCACCGTGGTGTGGGGGCTCACGGGTGTCGGCGGCTGGCCGCGGACGGACTCGGCGCCCGGGGGTGATGTGGCCGTGGAGCGCCAGGACCAGTTGTTCCTGACGGGAGACGGCGCACCGTGGGTGCGCACGGATCCGGCCCCGGAGCGGGAGGACGACGACATCCGCTGGCACCGGGCAGAGCGGACCGTCTTCGAAGAGCTGGACCGGGCAGGGCTGTTGGGCGACACCGGCGAGGGACACCTCGGGGGCGGTCAGAGGAGCCGGGGCGCCGACCCGCGCGGTGTCTGGTGGGCGGTGCCGGGGCTCGCCGTCGGATTCGCGGCCGGGGTCGGCGGCACCCGGCTGATACGCCGCGCGGCGGCCCGGCCGGGAGCCGGACCGCCGCGGGAGGAACCACGACAGGAACTCATCGATCTCTAGGAGTCACCGTTCTTTGACAACTCAAGAGAGGAAGGGTCAGCCGAGGTCGACCTCGGGGTACAGCGGGAAGCCGGCCACGAGGTCGGTGGCCCGGTGGGAGATCTCGTCCGCGACCTTCGCATCGAGGATGTGCGCTGCCTTGGAGGGCGCGCCCGACTTGGTGGTGCCGGGCTCCGTGGTGGTGAGGACGCGGTCGATGAGACCGGCGACCTCGTCCATCTCGGCGGTGCCGAGGCCCCGGGTGGTCAGGGCGGGGGTGCCGATGCGGATGCCGGAGGTGTACCAGGCGCCGTTAGGGTCGGCCGGGATCGCGTTGCGGTTGGTGACGATGCCCGACTCCAGCAGGGCGGCCTCGGCCTGGCGGCCGGTGAGGCCGTAGGAGGAGGAGACGTCGATCAGGTTGAGGTGGTTGTCGGTACCGCCGGTGACCAGGGTGGCGCCGCGGCGCATCAGGCCCTCGGCCAGGGCGCGGGAGTTGTCGACGATGCGCTGGGCGTAGTCCTGGAAGGAGGGCTGGCGGGCCTCGGCGAGGGCGACGGCCTTGGCGGCCATGACGTGCGGGAGCGGACCGCCGAGGACCATCGGGCAGCCGCGGTCGACCTGGTCCTTGAGGGAGTCGTCGCACAGCACCATGCCGCCGCGCGGGCCCCGCAGGGACTTGTGGGTGGTGGTGGTGACGATCTGGGCGTGCGGGACCGGGTCGAAGTCGCCGGTGAGGACCTTGCCGGCGACGAGACCGGCGAAGTGGGCCATGTCGACCATGAGAGTCGCGCCGACCTCGTCGGCGATCTCCCGCATGATGCGGAAGTTGACCAGGCGCGGGTAGGCCGAGTAGCCGGCCACGATGATGAGCGGCTTGAACTCGCGGGCCGAGGCGCGCAGGGCCTCGTAGTCGACGAGGCCGGTGCTCGGGTCGGTGCCGTAGGAGCGCTGGTCGAACATCTTGCCGGAGATGTTCGGGCGGAAACCGTGGGTGAGGTGACCGCCGGCGTCCAGCGACATGCCGAGCATGCGCTGGTTGCCGAAGGCCTGGCGGAGCTCGGCCCAGTCGGCGTCGGAGAGGTCGTTGACCTGGCGGGCGCCGGCCTTCTCCAGGGCGGGCACCTCGACGCGCTGGGCGAGGACGGACCAGAAGGCGACGAGGTTGGCGTCGATGCCGGAGTGCGGCTGGACGTAGGCGTGGCGGGCGCCGAAGAGCTCCTTGGCGTGCTCGGCGGCCAGGGACTCGACGGTGTCCACGTTGCGACAGCCGGCGTAGAAGCGGCGGCCGATGGTGCCCTCGGCGTACTTGTCGCTGAACCAGTTGCCCATCGCGAGGAGCGTGGCCGGGGAGGCGTAGTTCTCGGAGGCGATCAGCTTGAGCATCTCGCGCTGGTCGTGGACCTCCTGGCCGATGGCGTCGGCGACGCGCGGCTCGACGGCACGGATCACGTCGAGGGCGGCGCGGAAGGCCGTGGACTCGGGGGACAGGGGCTGCTGCTCTGACATGGCGGCCTCCGGGCTGCGTGGCTGAAGCGGTCACGGATCACGGTTCGGCCCAGGCGCACGGCACTTGGTCATTCACAGGCCGCTCCCCGATGGTCCGTCCCATCCCAGCGCGCCAGTCACGGCCTGTCGGCCAGCCTACCGGGCAGGCGGAACGGCTCCTGGGTGGCGTCCACCATGCGAGCGACGGCAGCGAGGCCCGTCGGGGCTTGCGGACCTCGCTGCCGGGGCGGTGGACGACGTCAGAACAGCAGGTCGGCGAGGCGGTCGATCTGGTCGGGGTCCGGGGCCCAGCAGTAGAGCATCACCTCGTCGGCGCCGATGCCGAAGTAGGCGTCGGTGGCCTCGCGGATCTGTTGCGGGGTGGTGAGCAGTCCGGCCTCCATGTACTCGACGTGGCCGCTGAACGCGTAGTAGTCGCGGAGGCTGCGGCGGGCCCGGTCCAGGGTGGGGTCCGGGCCGAGGGCGACGTTCGCCTGGGCGACCAGGCGGGGGCGGCCGGGGCGGCCGTGCTTCTGCCAGGCCGTGGTGGCGTCGCGGAACAGGTTGGCCATGAAGGAGGGCGGCAGGGCGGCGCCGAGGAAGCCGTCGCCGAAGCGGCCGACGCGTTCGAGGGCGGCGGGGGCGAACCCGCCGAAGAGGACCTCGGGGCCGCCGGGGGTCTCGGGGGCGGGGCCGATGGGGCCGACACCTTCGCCGTACGGTTCGCCGGACCAGGTGCGGCGCAGCAGGGTCATCTGTTCGTCGAGGCGGCGGCCCCGGCGGCGGAGGTCGATGCCGGCGGCCAGGCAGTCGTCCTCCCGGCCGCCGACGCCGATGCCGAGGGTGAAGCGGCCACCGGAGAGGCGGTCCAGGGTCGCGGTCTGCTTGGCGAGCAGGGCGGTGTTGTGGTGGGGGGCGAGGAGCACCTCCGTCTGGACGCGGACGCGGGACGTGGCACCGGCCAGTGTGGCGAGGGTGACGAGGGGCTCGGGGTTGTCGTAGACGAGACGGTCGAGCAGGCCGAGGGTGCGGAAGGGGCCGGTGTCGGCGCGCCGGGCCCAGGTGAGCAGCTGGGCGGGGTCGTCGATGGGCAGGCCGAGGCCGATGTTCATGGGAGTGTCCTCTGGAGGGCGTACGGGATCCGCCGGTCGGCCGGATCCGGTGCCGCCCCTCCGTGACACCGCGCGCTGTGCGCGGGCCTGCTCCCGTTCTGCGGCGATGGTTCTGGAGAGCGTGTGCGTCAGAGTGCGCCGACGGTAGCGCGCTGGGGCGCGGGGCGACAACGCGTTTTCAGAGGCGGTGCTGCCTGACCTCGGGGACGGCTCGTGGTCACGCCCTCTCGCCCGGTCTCTTCGGGAGGCCGGGGCCGGTCAGCCGGGCCCTCCTCCGGCAGAGCCCCAAAACCCACCCGCCCTCACCGACGCGCCATCGCCGTCCCCTCAAAGGATCACGTGCGGCAGAAACCTGGCGTACTCGTCGGTGATCAAGCCCGAGGACTCCCGGATGCCCAGCCCCGCCGACTCGTCCTCGACGACCCATGCGCCCAGGACGACCCGGTTGCCGTCGAAGTCGGGCAGGGGGGCCAGTTCCTGGTAGCAGCAGGCTTCTTCGCGGGGAGCGGCGGTCGTGCCGGGTTCGTGGATGGTGACTCCGGCGCCCTCGCGGCCCAGCAAGGGCTTGGCGACGTAGCCGGTGGTCGTGGCCAGGTCCCGGGGGCCGTCGAGGTGGGCGGGGAGGAGGTTGGGGTGGTCCGGGTACAGCTCCCAGAGGATCGCCAGGAGCGCCTTGTTGCTGAGGAGCATCTTCCAGGCGGGTTCGATCCACAGGGTGCTGCCGGTGCCGCCGCCGTTGTCGAGGGTGTCGAGGACGTGGCCCGCGAAGCGGTCGGTGGTGAGCCACTCCCAGGGATAGAGCTTGAAGCAGCTGCGGATGAACCGGAGCTGGTTGTCGACGAAGCGCCCGGAAAGCGGGTCCCAGCCGATCTCCTCCATGGAGATCCAGTCGGTGGTGAGGCCGGCCTGCTCGGCGGTCTCCTTGAGGTAGGCGACCGTCATGAGGTCCTCGCCGAGTTCGTCGGCGGAGGAGTGCGCGAAGTGCAGGGGGCTGCCGGGCGGGAGGAGGGAGGCCTGCTTCTTCCAGGCGGCGACGAGGCGTTCGTGGAGGGAGTTCCACTGGTCGGCGCCCGGGAAGCGCTCCTCCATCCAGAACCACTGGGGTGAGGCGGCCTCGACGAGGGACGTGGGGGTGTCGGCGTTGTACTCCAGGAGTTTGGCCGGGCCCTCGCCGTCGTACCGGAGGTCGAAACGGCCGTAGACGGAGGGGAGTTCGGCGCGCCGGTGCCAGGCCTCGGCGACCGCATCGGCCACGCGCGGGTCGGTGATGCCGAGGTCGGCGAAGCGGTTCGCGGTGACGATGTGGTCGGCGGCCGCGAGGCACATGCGGTGGAGTTCCTCGACGACCTCCTCCAAAGCCTCCACTTCGGGGAGCGTGAAGGAGTAGTAGGCGCTCTCGTCCCAGTAGGGGCGCAGGGAGTCGTCGGGATGGCGGGTGAGCGGGTAGATCAGGCCCTGGGATTCGACGGTCTGCTGCCAGCCCGGGCGCGGGGCGATGGTGTGACGGCGCATGGTGATCGGCCCTCAGCCGCCGGAGCTGCCCTTGCCGACGCCACCGCCGTCACCGTCGCCGCCTCCGCTGCCGAAGCCCCCGCGGTCGACCCCGCCGCTGCCCCCACTGCCGCCGCTGCTGGACGAACTGCCGGAGCTCTTGCCGGACTTCTTGGTGAAGGAGCCGCCGGAGACCCAGCTGCCCTTCTTCTTGCCGCCGTAGTAGTAGGAGCCGTTGACGGAGGTGGCGGACTTGCAGTTCTTGTCGGCGACGACCTGGTAGCCCTTGCCGAGGGTGTAGCTGTCCCGGTCGACGCAGCGCTTGTCGGGGTCGGAGGAGCAGGCGGTGAGGGCCGCGGCGAGCAGCCCCACGCCGCCGAGTGCGATGGTGCCCGAGCGAAGTTGTCGGCGTGCGTCCGCCATGTTCGTGTCTCCCCGTTGGTCAGGCTTTGGGCCTGGTGTGCGTTGTCCGGCGGACAGCTTAGAGATCAGTAAGAGCCCGTCCGAATTCGGGCCACCCTTCACTGCCTCCCCTAAGGTCACTTTGTGCTCTTTGGAATGGTGTGCGCCCTCGGGGCCTCGGTCTGCTTCGGGACGGCCACCGTGTTGCAGGCGATGGCGACGCGGACGGCAGATTCGGACGGCGGTGACAGCGAGGGGTCGGCGTTCGCGGTGACGCTGTTCCTGCGGGCGGTGCGGCAGTGGCGGTATCTGGCGGGGCTGGCGTTGGACGGGCTGGGGTTCCTGCTGCAGATCGCCGCGTTGCGGTCTGTCCCGATCTACGCGGTGGGGGCGGCGCTCGCGTCGAGTCTCGCGGTGACCGCGGTGGTCTCGGCGCGGCTGCTGCGGGTCCGGCTGAGCGGGGCCGAATGGGGTGCGGTCGGGGTGGTGTGCGCGGGGATGGCGCTGCTGGGGATCGCGTCCGGGACGGAGGGGGATCGCGGCGGGCCGGCGGGCCTCGGGTTCGCGATGCTCGGGACGGCCCTGGCGGTGCTGGGGCTGGCGCTGCTGGGCGGGCGGTTGCCGGAGCGGGGGCGGGCGTTGGCGCTCGGGCTGGGGGCGGGGTTCGGGTTCGGGGTCGTCGAGGTGTCGGTCCGGCTGATCGACTCGCTCGCGCCGTCGGATCTGGTGGCCGACCCGGCGACCTATGCGCTCCTTGTCGGCGGGGGCGCGGCCTTTCTGGCGCTGACGTCGGCGTTGCAGCGGGGTTCGGTGACCACGGCGACCGCCGGGATGGTGATCGGGGAGACGATCGGGCCGGCACTGGTGGGGGTGGTGTGGCTCGGGGACCGCACGCGGGAGGGGATGGCGTGGGTGGCGGCGCTGGGCTTCGTGGTGGCAGTCGCGGGGGCGTTGGCGCTGGCCAGGTTCGGGGAGGCACCGGCGGATCCCGAGCGCCAACGGCCTTCGTGAAGCGGGCAGGGAGCCCGTCGCCGAAATGAATGGGCCGTGTCATTCGGGCAGCACCGCGCACAGTGCCTCCAGCGCTCCCGACCAGGCGTGGTCCGGCGGGGTGCCGTAGCCCACGACGAGTGCGTCGCTGCGCTCGAGCGTGGCCTCGGGGTGCTGGTAGCGGTGCAGCGCGTGCACGGCGAGACCGTGCCAGGCCGCCGCCCGCAGCGCCTGCCGCTCGGTGCCCGGGGGCAGCCGCAGCACCACGTGCAGACCAGCCGCGATCCCGGTGGCGTGGACCTTGGGGGCCCGGCGGGCGAGCTCGGCGACCAGAGCGTCACGGCGGCGCCGGTACCGCAGCCGGGCGGAGCGCACATGGCGGTCGTAGGCGCCGGAGGTCAGGAACTCGGTGAGGGTCAGCTGGTCGAGGGAGCCGCAGGTGTCGATGCCGCCCTTGGCCTTCAGGACCTCCGCCATGAGGCCGGGCGGCAGCACCAGCCAGCCGAGCCGTAGGCCGGGGGCGAGGGACTTGCTGACGGTTCCCGCGTGGACGACGTGGTCCGGGTCGAGTCCCTGGAGGGCGCCCACGGGCTGGCGGTCGTAGCGGAACTCGCCGTCGTAGTCGTCCTCGACGACCAGCCCTCCGGTGCGGCGGGCCCAGTCGACGACGGCCGCGCGCCGGTCGCGGTGCAGGGTGCCGCCCATCGGGAACTGGTGGGCGGGCGTGAGCAGCACCGCGCCCTGGTCGGTCAACTGCCCCGGGTCGGTGCCGCGTTCGTCGAACGGCAGCGGGATGGTGCGCAGACCGGCGGCCGCGAGCAGGTTCCAGTGCGCGTCGAGGCCGTACGACTCCACGGCGACCGTGCGTGCGCCACGGGCCCGCAGCACCGCGCCGAGCAGGCGCAGGCCGTGCGAGAACCCGGCGCACACCACGATGCGATCGGGGTCGGCGCGTACGCCGCGGGCGCGGGCGAGGTAGCCGGCGAGGGCGGTGCGCAGTTCGATTCGGCCGCGCGGATCGCCGTAGTCGAAGGCCTGGTAGGGGGCGTCGGCGAGGGCGCGGCGGGCGGCCTTGAGCCACGCGGTGCGCGGGAAGGATGCGAGGTCGGGGGTGCCGGGGATCAGGTTGTAGGCGGGTCGGAGCGCGGGTGGTGGTGGGAGCGCGGGGGTGCGCCGGTGGGCGGGTTCCGGGGCTGAGGGCGCCCCGGCGACACCGGGCCGGGAGACGGACCCGGGCGACGGACCACCGGCACCGCGCGGACGGGAGGCGCCGGCAACGACACCGGCAGCGGCGCCGGGACCAGCACCGCCGGAGGCGCCAGCACCGGCGGCAAGACCAGCACCGCCAGAGACCCCAGCACCGGCACCAGGACCAGCACCACCAGAGCCTCCAGCACCACCAGAGCCTCCAGCACCGGCACCCAGACCAACCGCACCTTCCCCCCGACCAACCACCCCGCCACCCGCCACCGGCCCCACCACCCGTTCGGCCACCCTCGTCCCGGACCCCTGTCGCGCGCTGAGCCAGCCCTCGGCGACCAGGTCGGCGTAGGCCTCGGCGACCGTGTTGCGGGCTATGCCCAGGTCGGCGGCGAGGGAGCGGGAGGAGGGGAGGCGGGTGCCGGGGGCGAGGCGGCCGGTGCGGACGGCCTCGCGCAGGGCGTCGGTGAGGCCGCGCCGGATGCCCCCGCCGGAGGGTTCCAGGTGGAGGTCGACGCCGAAAGTGGCCCAGGGTTTCGCCATGGAAGTGGACCATACCCTTGGGCTGCCTGGCTCCTAGGGTCGAGGCATGACCACACAGGAAACCGTCCGGAACACCCCTGAACGCGCCCCCGAGCACACCCCCCGCCTGGCCTGGGCCCAGCACGCCCCCGAGGTCTACAAGGCGATGCTCCGCCTCGACACGGCCGCCGGGAAGGGCCTGGAACCCCGGCTGCTGGAGCTCGTGAGGATCCGGGCCTCGCAGCTCAACCACTGCGCGTTCTGTCTCGACATGCACTCCAAGGACGCCCTCGCGGCCGGTGAGAGCGTCGAGCGGATCATCCAGCTCGGCGCGTGGGAGGAGTCGCAGCACTTCTACACGGAGAAGGAGGTCGCGGCCCTCGCCCTGACCGACGCGGTCACGGTCCTGACCGACGGCTTCGTGCCGGACGAGGTGTACGACCATGCGGCCAAGCACTTCGAGGAGGCCGAGCTGGCCCAGCTGATCGCCGCGATCACGGTGATCAACGCGTGGAACCGGTTCGGCGTGACCTGCCGGATGGTCCCGGGGCACTACGAGGCCGGGAAGCACGAGTGAGCCGTACGGACCTCCTCGACCGTGAGGTCGGCCGCGCCCTGTCCGCGCTCAGTGCGGCCGCGAAACGGGGGCTCGGCGACCCTGGCCTCGCCGAGCTCGTCGTCATCCGGGCCTCGCAGCTCAACCACTGTGCCTTCTGCCTGGACATGCATCTGGCGATCGCCCGCGAACAGGGGTTGAGCGAGCGGCAGTTGGAGCTGCTCGCCGCGTGGGAGGAGGCCGAGGGCGTCTTCGACGAGCGGGAGCGGGCCGCGCTGGCGCTGACCGAGGCGGTGACCGTCCTGACGGACCGCCACGTGCCGGACGAGGTGTACGCCGACGCCGCCAAGCACTTCGACGACCGCGGCCTCGCCCATCTCGTCGGCCTGATCGTCGCGATCAACAACTGGAACCGGGTGATGGTCGCCCGCCGCATCCCGCCCGGGGGGTACCGGCCGTGAGCAAGGTGGACGTCTTTCGCGCGCTGCACCGCAACCGTCTCCCGGGCGATCCCCTCGTCCTGCCCGGCCCGTGGGACGCGGTCAGCGCCCGGGTGTGCGAGGAGGCCGGGTTCCCGGCGCTCGCCACGCCCAGCGCGGGGATCGCGGCCGCCCTCGGCCACGAGGACGGGTCCACACCGGCCGACGAGATGTTCGCCGCGGTGGCGCGCGTCTGCGGGGCCGTGGACGTGCCCGTGTCGGCGGACGTCGAGGGCGGGTACGGGCTGGCGCCCAAGGAACTGGTGGAGCGGCTGCTGGAGGCGGGAGCCGTGGGCTGCAATCTGGAGGACTCCGAGAACAGGACTCTGAAGGACCCGCACCGGCACGCCGACTGGCTCGCCGAGGTCCGGTACGCGGCCGGGGACCTGCTGTTCGTCAACGCCCGCGTGGACACGTTCTCCTACGGCGACGGCGATCCGGAACGGGCCATCGAGCGGGCCGCGCTGTATGTCGCGGCGGGCCGCCGACTGCGTCTATCCGATCGGCGCCCCGGCGCACGTACTGCCGCTGCTGCGGTCCGGGATCCAGGGGCCGCTGAACGTGTTCGGGCGGCTCGACGGCGAGGGCCCCTCGCCCACCGAACTCGGTGAACTCGGGGCCACTCGCGTCACGTTCGGGCCGGGGCTCCAGCGCCGAGCGGCCCGGCAGCTGCGCGAGCTCGCCGACCGCCTCCGGACCTAGGGCCGGTTCGGGACAGCCACGCCCACCTGTGGACTCAGGACAGCCCGCCCTCCCGTGGACTCAGGACAGCCACGCCTTCCACGTGGACTCGTGGCTGTCCACCCACTTCTTCGCCGCGTCCTCCGGGGTCATCTTCTGGTCGGCGATCATCAGGGAGACCTCGTTCTGGTCCTCGGTCGTCCACTTGAACCTCTTCAGGAAGGCCGCCGCCTTGCCGCCGGACTTGGCGAAGTCCGTGTTGAGGTACTTCTGGAGCGGGGTGTGCGGGTAGGCGCAGGCGACCTTCGCCGGGTCCGCGTCGCAGCCCTCCTTGTAGGCGGGCAGCTTCACCTCGGTCATCGGGACCTTCTTGAACAGCCACTGGGGGGCGTACCAGTAGGTCAGGAAGGGCTTCTTCTCCTTGGCGAACTGCCTGATCTGGGTGATCTGCGCGGCCTCCGAACCGGCGAACACCACCTGGTAGTCCAGGCCCAGGTTCTTCACCAGCGCCTTGTCGTTGGTGACGTAGGACGGGGAGCCGTCCATGAGCTGGCCCTTGCCGCCGCTCTCGGCGGTGCGCAGTTGCGAGGCGTACTTGTTGAGGTTCTTCCAGTCGGTGACGTCCGGGTGCTGCTTGGCGAAGTACGTCGGGACGTACCAGCCGATGTGCCCGGTCACCCCGAGTCCGCCGCCCGGTGCGATCGTCTTCTTGTCCTTGACGTACCGCTGTTCCTGCTCGGGGTGGCCCCAGTCCTCCAGGATCGCGTCGACCCGGCCCTGGCTGAGCGCGTCCCAGGCGGGGACCTCGTCGACCTGGACGGTGTCGACGCGGTAGCCGAGCTTGTGCTCGAGGAGGTACTGCGCGACGGCCACGTTGGCCTGCGCCCCGACCCAGGACTGCACGGACAGGGTCACGCTCTTGGCGCCGTGGGCGTTGGCGAAGGGCGAGGCCTGCTTGGTCATGTCGGCGGCACCGCAGCCGGTGAGCAGCAGCAGGGATCCGGCGACGGCGAGTGTACGGACGCGCATGTCAGGCTCCCTTCCCCGTACGGCGTTCGGTGGGCTGGGTGACCCGGTCGAGCATCAGGCCGAGGCAGACAATGGCGGCGCCGGCGACCAGCCCGGTCGCCAGGTCGCCCTGGGCCAGGCCGAAGACGGTGTCGTAGCCGAGCGCGCCGCCGCCGACCAGGCCGCCGATGACGACGACGGCGAGGACCAGGACCACGCCCTGGTTGACGGCGAGCAGCAACGCGGGCCGGGCGAGCGGGAGCTGGACCTGCCGCAGCTGCTGCCAGCCGGTCGCGCCGAGGGAGCGCGAGGACTCCATCGCGGCCGGGTCGACCTGGCGCAGGCCCTGGGTGGTGATACGGACGACGGCGGGCAGCGCGTAGACGACGGCGGCCGCGGCGGCGGGCGCGCGGCCCACGCCGAACAGGGCGACGACCGGGATCAGGTACACGAACTGCGGCATCGTCTGGAAGACGTCCAGGACGGGCCGCAGCATCCGCTCGAACCGGTCGCTGCGGGCCGCCGCGACGGCGGTCGCGAAGCCGAGGACGAGGGTGACGGCGACGGCCGCGAGGACCTGCGACAAGGTGTCCAGCGCGGGGGTCCACACGCCGAGGACACCGATCGCGGCCATGGCGAGGACCGCGGTGAGCGCGGTGCGCCAGGTGCCGATCAGCCATGCCAGGGTGGCGACGACGAGCAGCACGGACCACCAGGGCAGCGCCTGGAGGCCGCCGCGGACCGGGTCGAGGATCCAGGTGGTGAAGTGGGCGGCCCAGTCGGCGGTGCCGCCGATCACGGGGACACCGGAGTAGAGGTGGGCCGTCATCCAGTCGACGGCCCGGTTGACGGGCTCGGCGATGTTCAGGGTCCAGGCGTCGGGCCAGTCGAGCCGGCCCAGCAGACGCCCGGCGACCGCGACGGCGACGGTGCCCGCGAGGGCGTACGCCCATCCCGCACGCCCGTGTCCCTCGGTCCCGTCGCCCGCCGCGCCGGTGACCCGGTCCAGGACGACGGCCAGCAGCACGATCGGGATGCCGGCCGCGAGGGCCGCGCCCACGTCGACCGAGGCCAGCGCCTGGTAGACGCGGTCGCCGAGGCCGCCGGCGCCGATCACGGACGCGATGACGGCCATCGACAGGGCCATCATGATCGTCTGGTTGAGGCCCAGCATGAGCTCCTTGCGGGCCAGCGGGATGCGGGCGGTCAGCAGCCGCTGGCGGGCGGTGGTGCCGAGCGACTCGACGGCCTCCAGGACCCCCTTGTCCGCGCCCTGGAGGCCGAGCGCGGTGAGGCGGGCCATGGGCGGGGCGGCGTAGACGACGGTGGCGAGGACGGCGGCGGGCACGCCCATGCCGAACACCAGGACCACCGGGAGGAGGTAGGCGTAGGCGGGCATGACCTGCATGGTGTCCAGCACCGGGCGCAGGACCTTGTCCATACGGCGGGAGAGCCCGGCGGCGAGCCCCAGCAGGGCCCCGACCACGACCGAGGCGAGCACGGCGACGACCATCAGGGCGAGGGTCTGCATGGTGGGGATCCACATGCCGAGCAGCCCGCAGGCGAGGAACGCGGCCGCGGTGCCGAGGGCGAGCCGGACGCCGGCGACCCGCCAGGCCACCAGGGCGCCGAGCGCGGTGACGCCGGCCCAGCCCGCGTCGAGCAGCACGACGTACACGGCGTGCACGGAGATCACGACCGCGTTGCTGAGGTAGCCGAAGAAGTAGAGGAACAGCGGGTGGCTGTCGCGGTTGTCGATGATCCAGTCGCTGGCGCTGCCGAGCGGCTTGGTGAGGTCGACGGTGAGGGCGGCGGGCCAACTTCCGCTGGCCCACTGGGCGTTGGCGAGCGGCACGAGGACCGCGGCGGCCAGGGCGATGAGCAGGAGCTTGTGGACCGCGCGGTGCCTGAGCAGACCGGTGGGCAGGGTGCGGGGGGTGGAGGCGGTGACGGTGGCCATCAGACGGCCTCCTTGCGCAGCTCCGTTCCGGAGGCTCCCTTGGGGGGCTCCGACGCGACGGTGCCCGCACGGAGCTCCGTTCCGGCGACGACATCGAGCAGGCGCTCGTGGTCGACGACGCCCAGGCAGCGGCCCCGTTCGACGACGCAGGCCGGGCCGCCGCGCTCGGCGACCACCTTGATGGCGTCGGCGACCACGGCGTCGGGGGCGAGGGCGCCCGGGTGGGCCGGGCCCGCGCAGCCGCCGGGCTTCATGGCCCTGCGGACCGTCATGACCTGCTCGCGCGGTACGTCCCGGACGAACTCGCGGACGTAGCCGTCGGCCGGGGAGTCGACGATCTCCTCGGGCGTGCCCAGCTGGACGACCTTGCCGTCGCGCATCAGGGCGATGCGGTCGCCGAGCTTGAGCGCCTCGCTCAGGTCGTGCGTGATGAAGACCATGGTGCGGCCCTCCTCGCGGTGCAGGCGGACCACCTCCTCCTGCATGTCCCGCCGGATCAGCGGGTCGAGCGCGCTGAACGGCTCGTCGAACAGCAGGACCTGGGGGTCGACCGCGAGCGCCCGCGCGAGGCCCACGCGCTGCTGCTGGCCGCCGGACAGCTGGGACGGCTTGCGCTGTTCCATGCCCTCCAGGCCGACCTTGACGACGACCTCGGCGGCCCGCGCCCGGCGCTCGGCCTTGGAGACGCCCTGGACCTCCAGGCCGTACGCCACGTTGTCGAGGACCGTGCGGTGCGGGAGGAGGCCGAAGTGCTGGAAGACCATCGCGGCGCGGTGGCGGCGCAGTTCGCGCAGCCGGGACCTGTCCATCGCGCGGACGTCCTCGCCGTCGATGCAGATGGTGCCCGCGGTGGGCTCGATGAGCCGGGTCAGACAGCGCACCAGCGTGGACTTGCCGGAGCCGGACAGGCCCATGACGACGAAGACCTCGCCCTTGCGGACATCGAAGCTCACGTCACGGACGGCGGCCGTGCAGCCGGTCCGCGCACGCAGGTCGGCGGGGTCCAGGGCGGCCAGTTCGGTGTCCTCGGGCACGCGCTCGGCCTTGGGGCCGAAGACCTTCCAGAGGCCGTCGACGGAGAACACCGGGTTGTCGGTGGTAGGGGGCTTCTCCATGGTCGCGGTCGTACTCATCACGCACCACCTCCCAGCAGGTCGACTGCTTTCTCACCGACCATGAGCACCCCGATCATGGGATTCACGGCGGTCATGGTCGGGAACACGGACGCGTCGGCGATACGGATGCCGTCCAGGCCGCGGATCCTCAGTTCGGGGTCGACGACGGCCAGTTCGTCGTCGGCGGCACCCATGCGGCAGGTTCCCGCCGGGTGGTAGACGGTGTGCGCGACCTTGCGCGCGTACTCGCTCAGCTCCTCGTCACCCGTGATGTCGGGGCCGGGGCACACCTCCCGCTTCAGCCAGCTGGCGAGCGGTTCGGTCGCCGCGACCTCGCGGGCGATTTTGATCCCGTCGACGAGGGTGCGGCCGTCGTAGTCGTCCTCGTCGGTGAAGTAGCGGAAGTCGAGGGCGGGCTTGACCTCCGGGTCCGCGCTGGTGAGGTACAGGCGGCCGCGGCTCTTCGGCTTGGGGATGTTCGGGGTCATCGAGACGCCGTACGCGGGGCGTTCGTAGCCGAGGCGCTCCGGGTTGTCGGTGAAGGGGACCTGGTAGAAGTGGAACATCAGGTCGGGGCCCGGGTGTTCGGGGTCGCGGCGCACGAACAGGCCCGCGTCGGAGTCCATCGCGGAGTTGTCGGGGATCGGGCCGTTGGTCTCCCAGACGATGACCGACTCGGGGTGGTCGAGGAGGTTCTCGCCGACGCCCGGCAGGTCGAGGACGACCGGGATGCCGAGCGCTTCGAGGTCCTCGCGCGGGCCGATGCCGGAGTGCAGCAGCAGCCGGGGCGAGTCGACGGCGCCCGCGCACAGGACGACCTCGCGGCGGGCCCGGATCAGAGTCTCCCGGCCGTCCTTGGAGCGCACGTGCACGCCGTCCGCGCGCGTGCCGTCCAGCTCCAGCCTGTACGCCCAGGTCTCCAGCAGGATCGTGAGGTTGGGACGCTCGTCCATCACGGGGTGCAGATACGCCACCGACGCCGAGGAGCGCTTGTTGTTCTCCGGGTGGTAGGCGAGGTCGAAGAAGCCGACGCCGTCGTCGAAGGGCTTCTTGTTGAAGCCCTCGACCCGGGGGACCTGGAGGGCCTTCTGGGCCGCGTCGACGAAGTCGCGGGCGATGGCGTTGCGGTCCTTCTCGTCGACCGGGACGATGTTGTTCTTCAGCCGGGCGTAGTACGCCTCCATCGGCACCGCGCCCCAGCCCTTGGCGCCCGCCTCCTCCCACTCGTCCCAGTCGGACGGCAGCGGCTTGAAGGCGATGAGGGTGTTGTGGGAGGAGCAGCCGCCGAGGACCCGGGCCCGGCTGTGCCGGATGTGCGAGTTGCCGCGGGGCTGCTCGGTGGTGGGGTAGTCGTAGTCGAGTTCGCCGCCGAGCAGGCCCATCCAGCGGCGCAGGGTGAGGACGTCGTCCCGGCCGACGTCACTGGGGCCGCCCTCGATGACGGCGACCGTGACGTCGGGGTTCTCGGTGAGGCGGGAGGCTATGACGGAGCCTGCTGTGCCACCGCCTATGACGACGTAGTCGTACTCCTGTTTGAGATCGGACATGGGGGTACTCCAGTGAAGTCTTGAGGGAGAGCGGCGATGAGAACGCCGAGGGCGAGGGAGGGGCGCGCGTGGGCTCAGCCTGCGAACCAGCGGACCGGCTTGGGGGCCAGGTTCTGGTAGACGTGCTTGGTCTCGCGGTACTCGGCGAGACCGGCGGGTCCGAGCTCGCGGCCCACCCCGCTCTTGCCGAAGCCGCCCCACTCCGCCTGCGGGAGGTAGGGGTGGAAGTCGTTGATCCAGACGGTGCCGTGGCGCAGCCGGCCGGCGACCCGGCGGGCGCGTCCGGCGTCGGCGGTCCAGACGGCACCGGCGAGGCCGTACTCGGTGTCGTTGGCGAGGGCGATGGCCTCTTCCTCGGTGCGGAAGGTCTCCACGGTGAGGACAGGCCCGAAGACCTCCTCCCGCACGACCCGCATCTCGCGGTGGCAGCGGTCGAGGACGGTCGGCTCGTAGAAGTAACCCTCGACGGGACGCTCGGGCGACGGCTTGGGACGCTGGCCGCCGGAGCGCAGCACCGCCCCCTCCTCCAGCGCGGAGGCGACGTACGACTCGACCTTGGCGCGCTGCTGCTCGGAGACCAGCGGCCCGCACTCGACACCGTCCTCGGTGCCGCGGCCGAGGCGGATCTTCGCGGCGCGGTGGGCGAGTTCGGCGACGAAGCGGTCCCGGACGGACTCCTCGACGATGAGGCGGCCGCCCGCGGAGCAGACCTGGCCGCTGTGGATGAACGCGGCGTTCAGGGCCTGGTCGACGGCGGTGTCGAAGCCCTCGGGGGTGGCGCAGGCGTCGGCGAAGACCACGTTGGGGTTCTTGCCGCCGAGTTCGAGGGCGACCTTCTTGACGGAGGGGGCGGCGGCCTGCGCGACCTTGGTGCCGCTGACCAGGCCGCCGGTGAAGGAGACCAGGTCCACGTCGGGGTGCTCGGCGAGCCGGGCGCCGACGGTGTGGCCGGGGCCGGTCACGATGTTGGCGACGCCTTCCGGCAGCCCGGCCTCGACCAGCAGCTCGATGAGCGCGATCGTCGTCATCGGGGTGATCTCGCTCGGCTTGACCACGAAGGTGTTGCCGGCCGCGAGCGCCGGGGCGATCTTCCAACTGGCCTGGAGGAGCGGGTAGTTCCAGGGGGTGATCAGCGCGCACACGCCGACGGGTTCGTGGACGACGACGCTGTGGATCTCGGTCGAGCCGGCGTCGACGACCCGGCCGGGCGCCTCGCCCGCGACGAGGTCGGCGAAGTAGCGGAAGGCGTCGGCGACACAGTCGATGTCGACCCGGCCCTCCTCCACGGTCTTGCCCGCGTCCCGGCTCTCCAGCAGACCGAGTTCTTCGCGGTCGCGTACGAGAAGATCGGCGACGCGGCGCAGCAGTGCGGCGCGTTCGGCGACGGGGGTGAGCGGCCAGGGGCCCTGTCCTGAGTCGAAGGCCTGGCGGGCGGCGGCGACCGCCAGGTCGGTGTCCTTCTCGTCACCCTCGGCGACGACGGCGAACGGCCGTGCGTCGGCGGGGTCGAGGATCTCGCGGGTGGCTCCGGAGACGGCTGCGCGCCACTCGCCGCCCGCGTGGATGGTGTGCGGCTGCTGCCGCGCGTGCTGTCCGGCCATGATCGGTGTTGCCTTCCGTTCCTGTTCAGTGCCCCTGCGTCACACACGTGTCACTCACCGGGACCGTCATCGCATGCCCAGGACCCTCGATTGCATGCGCAATCGTTGGCCGAAAGTGCCCTGGCTCACTGGACATGCGGGCAAATCGGGCGAAAAGTACGCTGGATGTGCCCTGCGGGCGCACTGCCTCACGGCGTGGAGGTGACGCCATGGCACCGAGAGTGTTGATCGCTACGGCGGCGGGTGCGGCCCTTCTGCTGTCGCCGGGCCTGCTCTCGCTCTCCCCCGCCCTCGCCCCGGTCGCCGCCGCCGACGACCCGAGCGCACGTGAGCTGGTCGACCAGGCGAAGAAGAACCTCCTCGATGCCGAGTCCGTCCGTCTGAAGCTGACGGACCGCAGCGCCGGCACCCGCACCAGCAAGACCCAGCCGGCCTCCATGGACCTCTCCCTCGACCGGGACGGCAACTGCGCCGGGACGATGAGGATGGGGGGCGGCGGTGGCAGCGTGGAGATCGTCAAGCGGGGCGCCGAGGTGTGGATGAAGCCGGACACCGCGTTCTGGAAGGCGCAGGTACCGGGCGGTCAGGGCGACGCGGTGGCCGAACTCCTCAAGAACCGCTACATCCACGGCTCCACGCGCGACGCGATGCTGAAGGGCATGGCCGACACCTGCGACCTGACGTCCTTCCAGAAGGAGATCACCGCGGACTCCTCCGACACCCGGCGGCTGACGAAGGGCTCACCGACGAAGATCGACGGCCAGGAGGTGATCCCGCTCAAGGGCACGTCGGAGGGCAGGCGGGTGGTCCTGTACGTCACGTCGGACACCCCGCACCGGCTGGTGCGGGCCACGCAGAAGGGCGGCGGGACCGACCTGACGCTGTCCTTCTCGGACTACGGCAGGCCGGTCCCGTCGAAGACGCCGTCGGCGGACGAGAGCTTGGACGTGAACAAGCTCCAGGACGAGTTGCTGAGCACGTGAGCCGGCCGCGCCGGGGGTGGGTCCGGGGTCAGTCGATCGCCGCGGGGTCGCAGGTGTACGGCGCGCAGAACCCCTTCAACGCGCTGGTCAGGAGCTCGAGTTCGTCCTGGCTGCCGTCCTTCTCCAGGCCGTAGGCGGCCACCGCGTAGATCAGGCCGTCCTGGGCGACGAACCGCTGGTCGTAGACGTGCCAGGGACCCACGTCGGGCTCACCGCTGAGGGTGTCGGCCACGTACTCCAGGCGTTCACCGGTGAACCCCTCCTCGTCCACGGGCCGCAGGGCCAGCTTCTTGAAGCCGTCCGGCTTGGGGGTGTCGGCGGAGAGGTACAGCTGGAAGGACTCCTCCGGGGAGCTCTCGGCGATCTGGTACACCTGGAGCCGTCGTTCGCCGTCCGCGCTGCGGTAGTTGACCACGTCGATGCCGAACTGGGACGGCTTGGTGCTCCGCGACCAGCCCGCGGGGCGGGCGATACGGAAGCCCTGCTGGTCCACGTACAGCTCGTATCCGGCGGGGAGTTCGGGTGCCGAGGCGAGCGGGGACGCGGACTCCTCGGTGGGCGAAGGGGTGGGCGACCCCTCGGGTTCGCCCTGCTGCGAGACGACTCCTGTGGGCGACGGGCTTCCGCCCCCGCCCTGGTCGTCCTTGTCGCCGCCGCCGACGACCAGGGTCAGCACCAGGGTGGTGACGACCCCGACGGCGGCGGCACCGACGAGCACGGACCAGAGGAGCCGACGGTTGCGCCCGGCGGCGGGTGCGGCAGGCATGGCAGGCGGGGAAACGGCCGTCTGTCCGGCGGTAGCCCAGGACGACCCCGACCACTCGGCCGACGGCCCACCCCCGCCCCCGACCTGCTCGACGGACGACCACCCGCCCTCCGGGACACCGGACCCGGGCCCGTGCCAGGAACTGCCACCTCCGGCTCCGGGCCACCCGGCGGGAGGGGCGGGCGGGGGCGGCAACGGCGAGGACACTTCAGTGACCGGGCCGGGGATCGCTCCAGGAGCCGTTCCCTGGCCCGTGCCGGGGATCGCTCCAGGGACCGATCCCTGGCCCGCGCCAGGGGCCGTTCCAGAGGCGGCTCCGGGCCCCGCGTCCACCACACCCGCACCCGCACCCAAGGCCGTTCCCGGCCCCTCGCCCGTGTCGTCCGACCCGGCCGCCGGTGGCCACACCGGAGTCTGCGGCGGTGCGGCCCCCGGTCTGGCCGGGGGTGGTGGGGTGATCGGGCCGGTCGCCGTCTCGGCGCCGTCACCGTCCTCCCACCGCTGCGTCTCCTCGTTCCAGTACCGCACGCCTCCGCTCACGCTCTCCCCCTCGCCTCTGCCACGGCCCCCGTCACAACCCCAGCAACCCGGCCACGGCCCCCGCCGAGGCGACCAGGCTCACCAGTGCCTGCGAGTCGTCCAGCAGCGCCCGCAGGCGTTCCCGGCGGGTCGGTCCCGCCTGGCCGGTCGTGACGATCTCCTCCTCGGTCTCGGCCAGCGCGGTGTCCAGCACGGCCGTCTCGTCCGTGGACGTCAGCCTCGTGAGGTCGGCGCGGAGTTCCCGTACGGCGGCGAGGAGCGCCTCGGCGGCCTCGTCCCGCCCGGGCGGGGCCCCGTGGTGGCTCTCGGCACGCGCGTGGCTGCCGATGGCGAAGGTGCTGCCGTGCACCCCTCCGCTGATGCTGACGCCCGGTTCATCCGTTGCCATTGCTGCCGCTCCCCTTCTGCGACGCGGTTCCCGAGGTCGCGGTGGCGTACTTGCCCGCCGCGAACGTACTGCCGTGGACACCGCCCTCGACGTGCACCCCGCCACTGCTGATGTTCACGATCTTCTGGACGAACTCGCCGGTCTGGTAGCCGGATGCGGCGAGCGCCGTCAGCACGCCGTGCGCGACCCGGTCCTGGACGCTCCTGAGGTAACGGTAGGCGTCCATCTCCTGGAACGTGGACCCCTCGTCCATGGAGCCCAGTTCCCGCACCGACAGCGCGGGACCGTCCGGCAGCGCGCCCGCGTACCCGCCGGTGAGCAGCTTCCACACGTACCCGACGCCCCTGCCGAGGGTGGCCAGGGAGCGGGCCGCGGAGCCCGGCACCCGGGCCACCGCCCAGGCCGCCTTGCCGAGCACGTTGTTGTGCCGGTAGTTGTGCGCCGCGCGGTCGGCGTCCTTGAAGTCCTCGCGCACCGGCAGCAGCACATGCGGGGCGATCTCCAGCATGAGCATGCGGCCCTGGGTGTGGACGCGCACGAAGACCGTGACGACCAGCTCCTCCTCCCAGCCGCCGACCCGGATCCGCAGGAAGTGCCGCCGTTTCTCGGCGCCCTCCTCGACGGCCCGCGCCCGGTGCTCCTCGAAGGCCCCCGGGTGGTACGGCGCCTCCTCGCGCCGGCGCAGCCCCTCCGCGGGCAGGAACACGCACTCGTCGATCTCCAGCCAGCGCAGCCGGTCGCGGACCGTGTGCCCGGCGAACTCCGAGGGCAGCCGCAGCTGTTCGAGCAGCGGGCGGATCTTCTCCAGGACCGCGCGGTTGTTCAGCGGGAGCTGTTCCTTCTTGGTCTCGTCGGGCCGCAGCTCGACGGCGAGCACCCAGGTCTCGTAGGCGGCTCCGGCCCCGCAGAAGGGCCGCTTCTCGTGGTACATGACCAGCGGCGCGTGCTGTTCGAGCCGGATGCGCTCCTTCAGCCGCTGGAAGCGCGGCCCCTCGGCCCGCTCGGCGGGGTCGCCGGCCGCGTCCGGGAAGCGCTGCGGGGACAGTTCGGCGCCCACCGCCCGGGCGAACTGGCCGCGCTGGGCGGCCACGCACCCCGCGATCAGGGCGAGCACGACGATCACCAGCCAGGCCTGAAGGGGCCCGATGAGTGAGCCGGCCCGGTCGACGTCGGGGAACAGGAAGTCGGTGACGTCGGTCGAGTCGCCGTAGGAGCCGCCGAAGTAGGAGTCGGCGTAGGAGGACGACTCGCTGTACGAGGAGCCGTAGGACGAGCCGTAGGAGGAATCGTCGTCCCCGCCGCCGAAGGCGGCGAAGAGGGTGACGGCCAGGTAGACCGCGAAGCCGATACGGCCCCACCAGCGGATCAGGAAGGCGGGCAGCCGGCGGTACAGCGGCGGGTTCCCGCCCTTGCCGCGGACCCAGGGGGCGATCGCGAGCATGAGGCTCGGGACCAGCGCGAGGCCCAGCAGTCCGCCGGTGAGCGGCAGCCCGATCACCCACAGGGCGATGATCGCCCCGGCCCACAGCAGCTCCTGGCGGCGGGCGCGCAGCGCGTGCGCGAGCACCCGGGCCGCGTCGAGGCCGAGCGAGGGCGCCACGATCCGCTGTTCGTTCAGGTGCAGTTGCTCGATGACCCGGTCGCGGTAACCGGAATCCAGATAGGTACCGGCGCACAGCAGGCGGGTCGCCTCGCTGGCGTGCGGCGGTGTGGCCGGACCCGGCGGTGCCGTCTGTGGTTGCCGAGGTACGGATGCAGTAGTCACGCGACTCCCCCGATGCGTGCAAAGCCCTTGTTCAAGTTGGTTGTTGACAAACAATCAGCATAGAGGGGCGGGTGTGCACAGGAAACCGGAATGCCGGTTTGATGGACTCCCCGGAATCCTTTGACTACAGTCAAAGATTATGGACCCGGTGTCGAGAGAGCAGGTGGCGGAGTTCCGCCGGTTCAACCGCTACTTCACCCGCCGTATCGGCGCGCTCGACGACCACTATCTCGGCCAGGACCGGCCGCTCGGTGAGGCGCGGCTGCTGTTCGAGATCGGCGAGGGGGTCTCGCTGCGCGAGCTCAGGAGCCGGCTCGGGCTGGACGCCGGTTATCTGAGCCGGATGACGAAGACCCTCCAGAGCCAGGGACTGGTCCGGGTCAGCGTCCACCCGGGCGACAGCCGGCTGCGCATGGTCGAGCTGACCCGCGCCGGACGTGTCGAACTGAAGGAGCAGAACCGCCGGGCCGACGCCCTCGCGGCCGGTCTCCTCCACGGCCTGAGCGGGCCCCAGCGCGACCGGCTCACCGAGGCGATCGGCACCGCCCGGCGTCTGCTGCGGCTGGCCGGCATCACCGTGACCCGGGTCGACGGCGCCGCCCCGGACGCCCGCGCCTGCCTCGACGCCTACGCCGCCGACATCGACGCCCGCTTCCCGGAGGGCTTCGACCCGTCCGACCTGGTCCGTCCCGAGGAGGTCTCGGGGGACGCGGGCGCGTTCTTCGTGGCGTACGAGGAGGGCCGCCCCGTGGGCTGCGGGGCGCTGCGGCGCCTGGAACCGGGGGTCGGCGAACTCCGCCATGTGTGGGTCCACCCGGACGCCCGCCGCCTGGGCCTCGCCCGCCGCCTCCTCGCGACCCTGGAGACGGAGGCCGCGGCCCGCGCCCTCACGGTCCTGCGCCTCGACACGCACGCGTCCCTCACCGAGGCCCGGCGGATGTACCGGGCGTGCGGCTACACGGAGATCCCGCCGTACTCCGAGCATGTCTACGGCGACCACTGGTTCGAGAAGCGACTGGGGCGCGCGGGCACGTGACGACCGGCGGCCACTTCGGCCGGACACCGTTCGATCGACCAGGAGAGTCGAGCACTATCGCGTTGGACGGGAAACGAGTACTATCGCGTTCGGGTCGCCGCTGAGGCGTTGGCCCAACCTCCCACGCCCGTGCCCCAGTTGCCCCGAGGAGCCGCCGTGCCCTCCCTGCTGAACCCGGTCATCGGTCTGCTGATGCTCCGTGGAGTCGTCACCGAGGCCGAACCGATCGCGGCCCGGATGCGCCGGGTGCGCATCGAGGGCGACGGCCTCGCCGGGCTGGATGTCCGCCCCGGACAACAGGTGCGCGTCCTGGTCGGACCGGGTCCGACCCGTCGTACGTACTCGTTGTGGCGCTACGACCCTTTCGGCGCCGTGGAGTTGTGCGTGCTGGACCACGCCGGGGCCGGGCCGGGAGCCGCGTGGGGGCGGGGAGTCTCGGTCGGCGCGCAGGTGCGGCTCGGCAGACCCGAGGGCTCGTTCACGCTCCGCCCCGACGCCTCCCACCATGTCTTCGTCGGCGAGGAGACCGCCTCCGTCGCCTTCGGCGCGATGCTGGCCGCGCTGCCGCCGGAGGCGCGGATCTCCGGCTGCGTGGAGACCGGGACACCCGCGGACCGGCTCCCGCTCCCCCACGCCGACCGCCTCGACTGGCCCACCAGAGACGAGCGTTCACTCCCGGACGCGGTACGGCGGCTGGCTCCCGAGCCCGGAGGGGTGGCGTACGTCGCCGGGGAGGCACGGACCGTGCAGACCGTACGACGGCTGCTGGTGAGGGAGTTGGGCTGGGACCGGCGCGCGGTACTCACCAAGCCGTTCTGGACGCCGGGACGACGGGGGTTGGAGTAGGGGCCTCCGAGGCAGTCGTGCCTCCCTGTGCACCAGCGTTCCGGCGGCGGTCGGCGGCCATGCTCAGTCGCACTCCGCGCCCGTCGGGCAGAAGGAGGTCAGGGCCCTGGTGAGCGGGTCGCGTACTAGGGCGGGGGCGAGGGTGGCGGGGCCGGTGGCTCGGATCGCGTACAGCGTCCCGTCGGCGGCCTGGAAGCGGTGGTCGACGACCTGGCGGGCACCGAGGTCCGTGTCGTCGTAGCGGTAGGCGAGTTCGGCCCAGGTGGTGCCGGAGGCGCGGTCGAGGACCTGGTAACCGGGCTGGCGCGCGAAGCCGTAGCCGGGGTCGTTCTCGGCCAGGTCGAGGGACTGGGCCGGGGTGTCCTCCGCGATCCGGAAGATCTGGAGCCGGCGACCGTCGGCGGGGGCGTCGTAGACCACGACGGGAGCGGCCTGCCCCTGCTTCTCGGTGCGGGTCCAGCCCCGGGGCACGTCGATGCTGTAGCCGACGGGGTCCTCGGTGCGGCGGTATCCGGCGGCCGCGGAGGACACCGGCGTCGGGGTCGCGGCGGACGAGGGCGACGTGGAGGACGGCCTCGCGGACGAAGAGGCCGTGACCTTCGGGGCCGGACCCGCACCGGAGCGGGAGCCGAGGGAGGTGTCCCGCAGGAGGAACCAGACGCCGGCCCCGACCGCGACCCCGACCAGGACGGCCACGACGAGGGCGGCGAACACCCGCCGGACCCGGTGGGGCGCCGGGGCGGAGGCGGGACCCACAGGCATGGGCACCGACGAGGTCCAGGGCGGTGTCGGCTCCGGCGAAGTCCAGGGCGGGGCCGTGCCCCGGCCGGGCGCGAGCGGCGAGGACTGCGTCGGTGCCGCGGCCCACGGCGGCGCGAGCTCCTGGTCCCGGGGCGGCACGAAGGAGGTCTGGGTCTCGGCCGAGGCCCACGGCGGCCGCTCCCCCGCCCGGGCGTCCCCTGCCCGCGCGTCACCCGCCCGTGCACCCCCCGCCCGCGTCTCCCCCGAGCTCCAGGCAGCCCGGCCTCTCTCCTCGCTCGGTTCGTGCTCCGCTCCGGAACCGGAGCTGTAGCCGTTCCAGCCGTTCATCGCGCATCCCCCCGAATCACCCCACCGGGTAAGGCTTCGACCGTAGGGCGAAAAACGGCCACGGGCCCCGTTCCGGAAGGAACCGGAACAGGGCCCGTGCAGGCTCGTGACAGAGCCGTCGAGAAGACTCGGCGTCGAGAGGATCAGATGAGGCCGAGCGCGCGCACCGCCTCGCGCTCCTCCTCCAGCTCCTTCACCGACGCGTCGATGCGGGCGCGGGAGAACTCGTTGATGTCCAGGCCCTGGACGATCTCGTAGACGCCGTCCTTGGTGGTGACCGGGAAGGACGAGATCAGGCCCTCCGGGACGCCGTAGGAGCCGTCCGACGGGATGCCCATGGAGGTCCAGTCGCCGTCCGCGGTGCCGTTGACCCAGGTGTACACGTGGTCGATGGCGGCGTTGGCGGCGGAGGCGGCGGAGGACGCGCCCCGGGCCTCGATGATCGCGGCGCCGCGCTTGGCGACGGTCGGGATGAACTCCTCGGCCAGCCACTTCTCGTCGTTGACGGTCTCGGCGGCGTTCTTGCCGGCGACCGTGGCGTGGAAGATGTCCGGGTACTGGGTGGCGGAGTGGTTGCCCCAGATGGTCAGCCGCTTGATGTCGGCGACCGAGGTGCCGGTCTTCTTCGCGAGCTGGGTCAGCGCGCGGTTGTGGTCCAGGCGCGTCATGGCGGTGAAGCGCTCGACCGGTACGTCCGGGGCGGCGGCCTGGGCGATCAGCGCGTTGGTGTTCGCCGGGTTGCCGACGACCAGGATCTTGACGTCGTCCGCGGCGTGGTCGTTGATGGCCTTGCCCTGCGGCTTGAAGATGCCGCCGTTGGCCTCCAGGAGGTCACCGCGCTCCATGCCCTTGGTGCGGGGGCGGGCGCCGACGAGCAGACCTACGTTGGTGCCGTCGAAGGCGACGTTCGGGTCGTCCGTGATGTCGATGCCCTGGAGGAGCGGGAAGGCGCAGTCGTCGAGCTCCATGGCGGTGCCCTCGGCGGCCTTGAGCGCCGGGGTGATCTCCAGGAGGCGGAGCTTGACCGGCACGTCCGCGCCGAGCAGCTGGCCGGAGGCGATGCGGAAGAGCAGGGCGTAACCGATCTGGCCGGCCGCGCCGGTGACAGTGACGTTCACGGGAGTGCGGGTCATGGCGTTCTCCGTATGACAGCTGGCGGTGGGGCGGCGTCCCTGCCCCGGACGTTTGATCGATCTCTCGGCATCAAGAGATCCACCGCTCAGGCTATCGCGCATCCGGGAACCCGAACGTCCGGGTCCGTGTGGCCCACCCCACAGCCCTCCCCCGAACAAAAGAGGCGGCCGCCCGTCCGGGAGAGGGGGGACGGAAACGGCCGCCGTATGGGGGTACCGGTGTCCGGACTCCCGTGGGGGTATTTCTCGCGTGCCCAGGATTCAACAGCCCATGCGCACTCCGCGAAGATTTACTCCCCAGGGGCGCGGGGAACGCGCAATCCCCCGCACCCCCTCAGTCGGTGCACCCCCGCTGCCCCGAAGCCAGAGTCACGCACGCCTTCGCCTCACCCGCATCCTTCACAGCGACCATCGGCGTGTAAGCGATCGTGTCCCCGGCCTCGGTGATGCTCCCGCTCTGCTCGGACACCTTCCCGGCCGACACCTCGACCTTGTCCCCCTGCCCGGCCTGGGTGACCCTCCCCCACGCCGCCCCACAGGTCTCGCTGTACCGCACCTCGACCACGGCCGCCCCCACCGTCGCGGTCTTGGCGGTCGTCACCAGATTCCCGCTGCACCCCATCGCCTCGGCGTCCTTCCCGGTGCACCCGGCCCCGCTGCACTTCACCCCGGCGGGCAGCGAGACGGACGTACTGGCGGACGGCGAAGGGGACTTCTCGGCGCGGTTCTTCTTGTCCCCGCCCCCGTCGGTCAGGAAGAACACGGCGGCGACGACCACGAGCACCCCGACGATCCCCGCGAGGAACATCGTCAACCGCCGCTTCCCACCACCGGACCCACCTGAGCCGCCGGACCCCCCGGAGCCGGGGCTGCCACTGCCCGGCCGAGCGTCCTGCGGCTGGTCGTACGGCCCCGGCGACCCCGGCGTCCACCCCGGCCCGTCGGCCGGGACGGGCGCCGCGGCGGCGGCCGTACGTCCCGAAGTGGCCTGCGACGGCCCCTGATACCCGGCCACGCCCCAGGAGTTGCGGGCCGCAGAGCCACTGTCGGTCTCCGCCGGAGCCGGCTGCGGCGGCACCGTGGGGGCGACCCCCGCGGGCCCCGCCACCCCCGGCGTGGCCGTCACGCTGCCGCTCTTGCGGGCCGTCTTGCCGCCCGTGGCGGGCGTGGGCGGCGCTCCGAACTCGCC
Organism: Streptomyces sp. NPDC057253; assembly: GCF_042669125.1. NCBI lineage: Bacteria > Bacillati > Actinomycetota > Actinomycetes > Kitasatosporales > Streptomycetaceae > Streptomyces > Streptomyces sp. NPDC057253. Next base: position 132,466 of record NZ_JBHUXV010000012.1, read on the forward strand.
GAGCGCGGCCCGGGCCTGGGAGATCCGGATGGCCTCCATGGTCATGTCGTGGCGCATCTCCGAACGGCTCCAGGCGCGTTCGGCGAGCTCCCACATCGTGGTCAGGTGAACGGGATTGGTGCCGGTGACCTCGGCCAGGGCGACGATCGCACCCTTCGGCGCGAGCAGCCGGCCGTTCAGATAGCGCTCCCAGGACGTCTTGCTGTAACCCGTGCGGTCGGCGACGGCCGCGATGCTCAGTCCGCTGCGGTCCACGAGCCGCCGCAGCTGGCTGGCGAACTCCCTGACCTGCGGATCCATATCGTCCGGCAAGGCCTTCCAACGAGGCATTGCTCCCCCCTCTTTCCCCCCGGTCGGTGCTGTGGTGCTCACGTGCGCTGCAAGGATCTCAGCTTTCCGGGCACAGGCGCACGGGTGCATCGGCAAGTTCGACACGTTATCGACGCTGTCGAACGGTGCTGTATCAAAAGCGCAAACTTGTCAATACATCGTCACACGAGGAGCACACCGGAAATAACGCCCGCCACGGCAGTTCCCGGCTCACCCAGAGACCACGGCCCCGGCGACTCCGACCGCCAGCAGGAGCACGAGCAGCAGTACGGCGGCGAGCAGCAGCCGGTTCATTCCGCCGGATATCTCCCGGGGCGGTTCGTCCCACCACGGCAGGGTCGGGTCGTCCTCGTACCCCTCGCCCCCGGTGGCCCCCGCCCCCTGTGCCGGGGACGCCGGTCGGGGCCAGGCCTGGACCGCCAGTTCCCAGCGCACGGTGAGGCGTTCGGCGTCGGGGCCTTCGAGGCCGGCGATCCGGCACAGGGCGGCGACGGCCTGCCGGGGCGGAGGCTGGGTGGCGTTGAGATAGCGGTGCCAGGAGGACTTGCTGTAGGCGGTGCGGGCGCCGAGGGCGACCAGGCTGAGCCCCGTGCGGTCCTTGAGCCGCCTGAGCTGCTCCACGAAGTGCCGTACCTCCGGCGGCAGATCGTCGGGCAGCGCCTGCCAGCCACTCATCGCCCACCTCCACGGCGTCCTCACCTGCTTCCAGGCAATTGACGACGTCAGAGGCCGGATCGGTTCCTGTCCGCGGGGCGGTTGTGGCAGGTCGCTCACACCGTGCCGGAACCGTCACCGCTGTGCCACAGCGAACCGACAGCGGTTGAACAGCCCGCTCACGGCACGGGAGGCTGAATCTCGACGGCGGTCCGTCCCTCATCGGGGGAGGGGGCGGACCGCCGGCCCTCCCCCGCGGGGATCAGCTGTTGGTGACCGTGAAGTGCAGGGTGTCCTTGAGGAACGGGATCACCAGCCACGGGTCCGGCTGCACCATCATCGCCAGCAGGACGATCGCGGTGCCGAGCACGCCGTAGGTCGCGATGTCGGTGAAGCGGGAACGCACGGCGAGCATGCCGACGTCCGGCACCAGCCAGCGCAGCACGGCACCGGCGAGCAGGGCCAGACCGATCAGGAGCGTGCCGACGCGGAACCGGTCGAGGGCGGTCAGCAGCAGTCCGAGGCCCACCGCGGCCGACACGGCGAGCACCGGCCACTGCCGGGCGGGCGCCGGCGCGTCCCGCGGCGCGGCGCGGCCACCGCCCTCGGGCCGCGCGGTGTCCCGGGTGAACAGCGGAAACCGCCGAGTGGCCCGCCGCGGCACCCCGTCGACATCCGGCGCACTGATCGCATCCCGTACGACGATCTCGGCCTCCGCCTCCGCATCCCGTACGACGATCTCGGCCTCCGCCTCGGCATCCCGAGCCTGATCCGACTCCCCGTCGCCACCGCCGCCCTGCCGCCCGGCAGGACTCCCCGCGCCGGCCTCGTGCGCCTCCACGCCAACCGGTCCGGCACCGGGCTCCTGCGCCTCCGCGCCCTCCGATCCCGCAGCGGCCTCCCGGGCCTCCACGGCACCGGCATCCGGCTCCCGAGACCCGGCCGACTCCGCGGCCCGCCCCTGCGGCCCCGACGCTCCCGCCGCGGCCGCACCGAGCTCCTGGCGCCCGTCCGCTCCGGTCGAGGAGACACCGGGTTCCCGGGACTCCCCGGCTCCGCCCGGCGCTCCGGACCCCGTCACCCCGGTCCCGGCTCCGGTCCCGGTCGCCCGCGCTGTCACGCGCTGCTCCTTGGACACCCGCCCGTCAGCCGACACCGCGCTCCGCCGCCTCGACCACGTTGACGAGCAGCTGGGCGCGGGTCATCGGGCCGACGCCGCCGGGGTTGGGGGAGATGAAGCCGGCGACCTCGGCGACGCCGGGGTGGACGTCTCCGACGATCTTGCCCTCGGCGTTGCGGGAGACACCGACGTCGAGGACGGCGGCGCCCGGCTTCACGTCCTCGGGGCGGATCAGGTGGGCGGAACCCGCCGCCGCGACGATGATGTCCGCGCGCTTGAGGTGGGACGACAGGTCCCGGGTGCCGGTGTGGCACTGGGTCACGGTCGCGTTCTCGCTGCGCCGGGTGAGCAGCAGCGGCATCGGGCGGCCGATGGTGACACCGCGGCCGACGACCACGACCTCCGCGCCCTTGATCTCGACGCCGTAGCGGCGCAGCAGGGTGAGGACGCCGTTCGGCGTGCAGGGCAGCGGCGCCGGCTCGTTCAGCACCAGCCGCCCCAGGTTCATCGGGTGCAGCCCGTCCGCGTCCTTGTCCGGGTCCATGAGCTCCAGGATGCGGTTCTCGTCGATGCCCTTGGGCAGCGGGAGCTGGACGATGTACCCGGTGCACGCGGGGTCGGCGTTGAGTTCGCGGACGACCGCCTCGATCTCCTCCTGCGTGGCCGTCTCCGGCAGCTCACGCTGGATGGAGGCGATGCCCACCTCGGCGCAGTCGCGGTGCTTGCCCGCGACGTACTTCTGACTGCCGGGATCGCTCCCGACCAGGATCGTGCCGAGGCCGGGCGTGACGCCCTTCTCCTTCAGCGCCGCCACGCGGGCGGTCAGATCGGACTTGATCGCGGCTGCGGTGGCCTTGCCATCGAGAATCTGGGCGGTCATGAGCCCATCCTCGCGGATGACCGCCCCCTGGTTCCAATCCGGGTTGCACTTGCACAACACATCGCAATGCGCCTGGACAACCGCTCTCCTCTCCTAGAACCATGGAGGGCGCTGTATCGCGGCTGATGTTCGGGGGGCATACCGCTTGTTTTCGTGACGTTCCTCCGCACAATTCCGCAACGTCCCCTTTGCGTTCACGGAGGATTCCCACCATGAGTTTCGGCTCGCCCAACAATCCGTACGAGAAGCCGCAGAACCCCCAGCAGCCGCAGCCCGGTTACGGCTACCCGCAGCAGCAGCCCCAGCAGCCTGGATACGGCTACCCGCAGCAGGCCCCGCAGGGCGTCCCGCCGCAGCAGGGCTACCCGCAGCAGCCCGGTTACGGCTACCCGCAGGCGCCGCAGGTCCCGGCCTCCGCCTACGGCTACCCGCAGCAGCCGGGTTACGGCGCCCAGCCGCCGTACGCGAGCTGGGGCCGGCGTTTCGCGGGCACCCTGGTCGACATGCTGGTCTTCATCGTCCCGTACATCCTCGTGGGCATCGGTGCGGCCAACAAGACGGCGGCCCTGGTGATCATCGGCTACCTCGCCATCATCGGCCTCGCGATCTGGCTGCTCATCATGGAGGGCCGCACCGGCCAGACGGTCGGCAAGAAGGCGCTCAACATCCGCCTGGTCCGGGAGATCGACGGTCAGCCCCTCGGTGTCGGCATGGCCTTCGTCCGCCGTCTCGCGCACTTCCTGGACAGCCTGGCGTGCTACCTCGGCTGGCTGTGGCCGGCCTGGGACGCCAAGCGTCAGACCTTCGCCGACAAGGTCTGCTCCACCATCGTCATCCGTACCAACTGAGCGCCACCGCACCACGACTGACGGCGGACGGCCACGCGGCCGCCTCGCCACCC